>NZ_JBGLYN010000073.1:0-35283 GCF_047304045.1 Variovorax sp. Varisp85 | reverse complement strand
GTGCGGGGGCCGGCGGCGGCGGCGCGGGAACCGGTGCGGGCGCCGGTGGTGCCTGCAGGCGGGGTGCGGCCTGCTGAACCGTGGACGACCACAGCTCTGCATCGACCGCGCCTTCGTCGGCATCGCTGCGCCAGCGCACGCCCCAGGTGAGCGCCGCGATCAGCAGCGCATGCGCGATGAGCGCCAGCACGACGGCGCGCGGCGTGCCGCGCTGCGGCGGCGGCGCGAACTCGGGGCGATCCAGTGCGAGCGACATGCCTTATTTGCCGCCCGTGGTCGTGACCGACAGGCCCACGCGCTCGACGCCGCTCTTCTTGAGCTGGTTCATCGCCTTCACGACGGTTTCGTATTTCACCGACTTGTCGGCGCTGATGACCACCGGGCGCTGGTCGTCGCCGCCCTGCGCCTGCTTGGCGGCCGAGCCGATTTGGCTCATGGGGATCGAGGTGCCGCCCGTGCCGGTGGACGGGTCCTTCTTGATCTGCACCTCGTCCTCACTCTTGATGACGATCTCGATGGGCTTGTCGGGCTGCTTGTTGGCGCGGTCGACCGAAGGCAGGTTGATCACGCTCGGCGTGATGAGCGGGGCGGTGACCATGAAGATGATCAGCAGAACCAGCATCACGTCGATGAACGGGACCATGTTGATCTCGTTGATCGTCCGGCGGCCGCGGCCCCGGGATGAAACGGCAGGCATGCGTTGCGCCTCCGCTCAGCGGTTGGCCGGAGCCACCGACGATGCCGCGCCCGCGTTCGGGTTGGCCGACAGGTTGCGCTGCAGGATGTTGGAGAACTCCTCGATGTAGGTCTCGAGGGCGATGGCGATCTTGTCGATCTCGCGGGCGAAGCGGTTGTAGCCGACCACCGCCGGAATGGCGGCGAACAGGCCGATGGCGGTGGCCACCAGCGCCTCGGCGATGCCGGGGGCCACGGTGGCCAGCGTCACCTGGGCGAGGGCCGCGAGGCCGGTGAAGGCATGCATGATCCCCCAGACCGTGCCGAACAGGCCGACGTACGGCGACACCGAACCCACGGTGGCCAGGAACGAGAGGTTCTGCTCGGCCGCGTCGAGCTCGCGCTGGAAGCTCGCGCGCATGGCGCGGCGGGCGCCGTCGAGCAGCGTGGCGGCGTCGCTCACGTGGCGTTCGCGCAGCTTCTGGTACTCGCGCATGCCGGAGGCGAAGATGCGCTCCATCGGGCCGGCGAACTTGGCGTTCTGCGCGGCCGAGGCGAACAGCTCGTTCAGGCTGGTGCCTGACCAGAACTCGCGCTCGAAGTCGTCGTTGAGGGCGCGCATGCGCCGCAGCGCGAAGTACTTGCGGATGATCGCGGCCCAGCTGGCGATCGAGACGATCACCAGCAGCAGCACGACCAGTTGAACCACGAAGCTCGCATGGAGCAGGAGATTGATGATGGAGAGGTCTTGGTTCATGGCTTGAAAGGTTGTGTCATGGAGCCGCTGTAGCGCTCGAGGGTTCCCGTCACTTGCTTCGGAATGCGTGCGGGACGCAACGTGGCGGCGTCCACCCAGCCGATGCGGATCGTGCCTTCGCACAGCAGGACAGGCGCCGAGGCATCTGTTCGCTCTTGCTCTGTTTTTGATAGCACGCGCTGGCCGATTATCAACGACGCCGTGCCCAATTGTTGAAGATCGGCTGTAACGAGCAGTTCGTCGTCCAGCCGCGAGGGGCGATGGTATTTGAGCTGCGTTTCGCTCACCACGAACTGGCCGCCGGTTTCCTCGCGCAGCTTGTGCTGCTCGACGCCCAGGGAGCGCAGCCACTCGGTGCGGCCGCGTTCCATGAACTTCAGGTAGTTGGCGTAGAACACGATGCCGCCGGCATCGGTGTCTTCCCAGTAGACGCGGATCGGGAACGCGTAGCTCATTGGGCCCGGTTCTCTGCCATCGCCCGCAGGCGCTCGATGGATTCCTGCAGGTGCGCCATCGAGCTGGCTGTGGAGAAGCGCACGAACTTCGCTGTCTGCGCCGTGCCGAAGTCGCGGCCGGGCGTGACAGCGACGTGGGCGCGCTTCATGGTTTCGAAGGCGAAGTCCCAGCTGCCGGAGATGCCGAGCTTCTCGGCGAAGCCGGTGCAGTCGGCCCAGGCGTAGAAGGCGCCGTCGGGCACCACGGGCACGTTCAGGCCCAGCGCGTTCAGCTGCGGGATGAACCAGTCGCGGCGCGCCTTGAATTCGGCGCGGCGGCGTTCGTACTCTGCGATGCTCTCGGCCTCGAAGCAGGCGAGCGCCGCGTACTGCGACACAGTGCTGGCGCAGATGAAGAGGTTCTGCGCGAGCCGCTCGACCACCGGCACCAGCGCCTCGGGCACCACCAGCCAGCCGAGCCGCCAGCCGGTCATGTTGAAGTACTTGCTGAAGCTGTTGATGCTGATGACGTTGTCATCGATGGCCAGTGCGGTTTGCCCGAATGCGTCGTCGTACGAGAGGCCGAGGTAGATCTCGTCGATCAGCGTGATGCCGCCGCGCTGCGACACCGCCTCGTGGATGCGGCGCAGCTCGGCGGGCGCGATGGAGGTGCCGGTCGGGTTGGAGGGCGACGCCAGCAGCACGCCGCGCGTCCTGTCGGTCCAGGCGGCCTCGACCTTGGCGGCCGTCAGCTGGAAGCGCTCTTCGGCCGTGGTCGGCACCAGCACGGCCTTGCCGTCCGCCGCGCTCACGAAGTGGCGGTTGCACGGATAGCTCGGGTCGGGCATGAGAATTTCGTCGCCCGACTCGATCAGCGCGAGGCAGGCCAGCTGCAGCGCGGCCGAGGCGCCGGCCGTGATGACGATGCGCCGGGCCGGCACGTCGACGTTGAAGCGCTGCTTGTACCAACCGCTGATGCGTTCGCGCAGATGGTCGAGGCCGGTGGCCTGCGTGTACTGTGTGGCGCCGGCGCGCACGGCGCGGGCTGCGGCTTCCTGCACCAGCGGCGGGGCGGTGAAGTCGGGTTCGCCGATGTTCAGGAAGATCATCGGCCGGTCGGTATGGGCCACTTCGCGGGCCAGCGCACCGGCCGCCTTCGCCACCTCCATCACGTAGAAGGGCTCGATGCGCTGTGCGCGCGTCGAAATTCTCATTGCACCCCCAGGCTGCGGCGCTGCGCGTCTTCGCCTCCCCCCTCGCAAGCGAGGGGGCGAGCGCCTTCGGTCGGCCGGGCGGCGCTCCTCATGCCTTGGCTTTCCCCGAAGCGCGGTCGGCTTCCACTTCGAGCGGACGCAGCTGCGGCGCCAGGCCGTTCAGCACGGCGTTCACGTACTTGTGGCCGTCGGTGCCGCCGAATTCCTTGGCGAGTTCGATGCACTCGTTGAGCACCACGCGCCATGGCACGTCGGGGCAGTTCTGGAACTCGTACACGCCGATCCACATCACGGCGTGCTCGATGGGCGAAATCTCTTCGAACTTGCGATCCAGCAACGGGCGGATCAGCGCGTCGAGCTGCTCGGCGCCTTCGATCGAGCCGTGCAGCAGCGCGTCGTAGTGCAGCGCATCGGCCTTGTGGAAGCCCGCGAGGTCGCGCGTGAAATGGTCGATGTCGGTCGGGTCGTTGCGGCCCACCAGGTGCTGGTAGAGCGCCTGCAGCGCGAACTCGCGCGCGCGGCTGCGGTTCGACTTGGCCGAAGCCTTGCGCGCGCCCGTGCTGGTGAGGCCGACGCGCGACTGGCGCGGCTTGGCGCCAGCGGGCTTGAGGGGCTTGGAGGTGTCTTCGGTCATGAAAGGGTGGCCAGCAGTTGCGCCATCTCGACGGCGACCTGGGCTGCGTCGCGGCCCTTGTCGGTTTGCCGCGCGATGGCCTGCTCGAGGTTTTCGGTGGTGAGGATCGCGTTGGCGATGGGCAGGCGGTAGTCGAGCGCGACGCGGCTCACGCTCGCGCCCGATTCGTTGGCCACGAGTTCGAAGTGATAGGTCTCGCCGCGGATGATGCAGCCCAGCGCAATGAGCGCGTGGTAGCCGCCGCGTTCGGCGAGCGCCTGCAGCGCCACGGGCACTTCGAGCGCGCCGGGAACCTGCAGGTGATGGATGTCGCTGGCAGCCACACCCAGTGCCTCGAGCTCCGAGAGGCAGGCCGAGGCCAGCGCGTCGGTGATGTCGGCGTTGAAGCGCGCCTGCACGATGCCGATGCGCAGTCCCTTTCCGTTGAGCGTCGTCTCGCCCTTGTTTGAACCTTGCATGGTCGTTCAGTCTTTCGTGAGGTAGCCGGCAATTTCGAGGCCGTAGCCTGCTGCCATGCTCGGCATGCGGCGCGGCGTGCCCAGCAGGTTCATCTTGTGCACGCCGCATTCGCGCAAGATTTGCGCGCCGATGCCGTAGCTGCGCAGGTCCATGCGGCCGCGCTCGGGGGCTTGCGCGGGGCGCGCGGTGCCGTCGAACTGCGCAAGCAATTCACCGGCGGTTTCGCCGCAGTTCAGCAGTACGGCCACGCCCTTGCCCTCGGCCGCGATGTGCGAGAGGCTGGCGTCCAGGCTCCACGAGTGCATCGGGCGGTTGATTTCGAGCGCGTCGAGCACCGAGAGCGGCTCGTGCACGCGAACCGACACCGTGTCTTCCGGCGCCCACTTGCCGCGCACCAGCGCGAGGTGCACGCCGCGGCTGGGCTTGTCGATGAAGGCATGGGCGGTGAAGGCACCCCAGTTGGTCTGGATCTCGCGGCAGCCGACCTTCTCGACCAGCGATTCGACGCGGCTGCGGTGCTCGATCAGCGCGGCGATGGTGCCGATCTTGATGTCGTGCTCGGCCGCGAAGATCTGCAGGTCGGGCAGGCGGGCCATCGTGCCGTCTTCGTTCATCACTTCGCAGATCACCGAGGCGGGCGAGCAGCCGGCCATGGCGGCCAGGTCGCAGCCGGCTTCGGTATGGCCGGCGCGCATCAGTACGCCGCCGTCCACCGCCTGCAGCGGGAAGATGTGGCCCGGTTGCACCAGGTCGGCGGCCATGGCGTTGGGCGCCACGGCGGCCTGCACGGTGCGGGCGCGATCGGCGGCAGAGATGCCGGTGGTCACGCCTTCGGCCGCCTCGATGGAAACTGTGAACGCGGTCGAGTGCTTGGCGCCGTTGCGCTGGACCATCGGCGGCAGCTGCAGCCGCTCGCACATTTCGCGCGAGAGCGTGAGGCAGATCAGGCCGCGCGCATGGCGCGCCATGAAGTTGATGGCTTCGGGCGTGATGTGGTCGGCCGCGATGACGATGTCGCCTTCGTTCTCGCGGTCTTCCTCGTCGACCAGGATCACCATGCGGCCGGCGGCGAGCTCGGCCACGATCTCCTCGACCGGGGAGATGGGGGCAGGAGCGCGCGCGGCGCGGGGGGCGCCGATCGGCGTGACGGAGGCATTCATTCGGCTGTGTCCTTGGAATACGTGGAGGGCGGCACCAGCACGCCGGCCTGGAGCATGCGCTCCACGTAGCGCGCCACGGTATCGATTTCGAGATTGACCTTCGAGCCGGCCTGCAGGCTGCCGAGCGAGGTGTTTTCGACGGTGTGCGGGATCAGGTTGATGCTGACCTCGGCGCCTTCGGCGATGTCTTTCACGCTGTTGACCGTGAGGCTCACGCCGTTGATGGTGATCGAGCCCTTGTACGCCAGGAAGCGGGCCAGCGCCTGCGGCGCAACGATGCGCAGCTCCCAGCTCTCGCCGACGGGCTCGAAGTAGCTCACGCGGCCGATGCCGTCCACGTGGCCCGAGACGATGTGCCCGCCGAGGCGGTCGCTGGCGCGCAGCGCCTTCTCGAGGTTGATGCGGCTGCCTTCGTCGGTCAGGCCCGCGGTCTTGTCGAGGGACTCGGCTGAAATGTCGATGGTGAACTGCTGTCGCTCGGGGGCGAGCGTGGTGACGGTCATGCAGGCGCCGTTGAGCGCGATGCTGTCGCCGAGGCCGACGTCATCGAGGTAGCCGTCGGGCGCCGCGATGCTGAGTCTTTTGCCGTAGGAGGAGGAGGTGCCGAGGTCGTGAATGGCGGCGATGCGCCCCACGCCGGTGATGATTCCGGTGAACATCCGCGCATTTTCGCAGACATCCTGGGTCCGGCCGTCGGACGCTCGCATTCGCCCGCTAGAAAGCATCCCTTCCGGCCACCCGGGCCACGATCCGGAGGTCCGGCCCGATCCGCTCGAAGGTCCGGAATTCGAGCGGTAGCGCACCTGCCAGGTCGGCCAGCGGGCCGCCCGTGTGAATGCCGGACGCCATGCCGAGGCCATCGCCGATGAGTTTCGGCGCCAGATACACCAGCAGTTCGTCGACCAGGCCTTCGCGCAGCAGCGAACCATTGAGTTTGTGGCCGGCCTCGACGTGGAGCTCGTTGACCTCACGCCGGGCGAGATCCCGCAGCATCGCCGCCAGATCGACCTTGCCCTGCGCATTGGGCAGAAAGGTGATGGTGGCGCCGCGCGCTTCCAGGGCGGCGGCCTTCGAGCCGTCCTGCGCCGCGGCGTAGATCCAGACAGCGCGGCCGGGCAAGAAGAGCTTTGCGTCGGGCGGGGTCTGCAATTGGCTGTCGATCACCACCACGTGCGGCTGGCGCGTGGTTTCAACGAGGCGCACGTCGAGCCGGGGATCGTCTTCCAGCACCGTGCCCACGCCCGTCAGTACCGCGCTGGCCCGCGCACGCCATGCATGGCCGTCGGCGCGCGCCGGCTCGGACGTGATCCATTGGCTCACGCCGTTGTGCAGGCCGGTCTTGCCGTCCAGCGAGGCTGCGGCCTTGAGCCGCACCCAGGGTGTCTTGCGGACCATGCGGCTGAAAAAGCCGATGTTGAGCTCCCGCGCTTCAGCTGCGCCGGGCCCCACCTCGACCTCGACGCCAGCGGCGCGCAGCCGCTCGAAGCCCTGGCCAGCGACCAGCGGGTTGGGATCGGCGAGCGATGCAACGACCCGGCCGATGCCCGCCGCGACCAGTGCATCGCAGCACGGGCCGGTGCGGCCGTGATGAGCGCAGGGCTCGAGCGTGACCCAGGCGGTTGCGCCCGCGACCGAATGGCCCCGTGCCGCGGCATCGCTCAGCGCCATGACCTCGGCATGCGAGCCGCCGACCCGCTGGGTGTAGCCCTGGCCGATCACCCCGCCATTCGCGTCCACCAGCACGCAGCCGACGCGCGGATTGGGATCGGTTTCCGGGCCGGCCTGGCGCGCGAGGTCCAGCGCATGGGCCATGAAATTCGCATTTGTCATTTTTGTTAATTCAAATTAATTGGGGAATCAATTTAAAACAATTGAGTCCGCCGATCCGTTGATCTGTTTGTTTTGACCGTCTGTCGATCAATAGGCGATCAATAAGAATTCGACAATAGAATTTCCAAAAATTGCAGTCAGGGAGAAACGTCCGCGGCCCCAGCCAAATGGCGAGGCAGCGGACGGTACAACATGAAAAACGGATTCTGCACGTCCGTGCAGGCACACCTGCGCCGACGCGGAACGCCACGCGGCTTCACGCTGGTCGAAATGATGGTCGTCATCGTATTGACGGCCATCCTGCTGGCACTGGCCCTGCCCAGCTTCAACAGCCTGATCGAGAAGTATCGCGTCGAGGGCATGGCTTCGGCGTTGATGGCGAGCGTGAGTCACGCGCGCTCGGAGGCGGTGCGTCGCGGACAGGTCGTGACCATCCGGCAGCGCGCGGAGTGCACCGGCGCAGACTGGAGCTGCGGTTGGGAAACGGTGGTCGGCAGTGGCACCGGGTTTGAGATCGTTCGGCGGCAAGACCCCGACGCGCGCGTTGCGGTCGAGAAAAGTGCCCTCGGATCCATGGCCTTCGACCCCATGGGCCATTTTTCGAGCGTCGCCCGTGTCGACTTCCGTCCCGTGGGAAGCACGGGTTCATCCAACGACATTGCCGTGTGCATCTCGCTCGGCTGGCGGATTCGGCTGGTGAAGGGGGGCGGGACATGCTGAGCGTTTCGATTCGCGCGCCGCGCAAGCTGCGCCGAAGGCAGGCAGGCTTCTCGATGATCGAGGCCCTGGTGGCCGTTCTCGTGCTCTCGTTCGGCCTGCTTGCACTGGCCGGCTTCCAGCTGCGCGTGCTCTCCGACAGCGTGGGCGCGAACAACCAGAACATCGCCGTGCAGTTGGCCGGCGACATGGCCGATCGCATTCGCGCGAACCCGGTGGCGGGCGCCGTGTCCAGCAGTCCTTATGTCGCCGATTGGTCGGCGGCGAGCGCCAGCCAACCTGACCCATCCTGCGCGGGGGCCACGGCCAGCTGCACGGCCCCCCAGCTGGCGGCCCACGATCTGTGGAACTGGAAGCGCAGGGTGGCGGGTGCGCTGCCGGGCGGGGCGGCGAACGTGCAGAGCAGGAAGGCCGCGGGGGGCTTGCTGTTCGTGCACATTGCCTGGGACGAGCCCGCCGCCGTCAACCCGATCGCACCGGATTCGGCCTGGAGCTGCCCGACCGGCAAGGCCTGCCAGGAAGCCATCGTCGCGGTGCCCCAGCCATGAACAACAAGACCTTCGCTCATCGCCTGCAGCAGGCCGGCTTCACATTGGTCGAAATCCTCGTCGCGCTGATCATCGGCATGCTGGTGGTGCTCGCCGCCATGGCCAGCATGCTCGGGACGCGCAGCACCGCCAAGACAGGCGACGACGTCAACGTGCTGCACCAATCGTCGGCGCTGGCGTTCAGGCTGCTGGGCCAGCAGATCCGGCAGGCTGGCTACTTCCCGATCGATGCCACGGGGTCGCGGTACTACTTCAATGTCGATGCGGACGTCGACACCAAGCTCGCGAGCGAGCCCTCCTTCTTCGCGGTCAAGGGGCAGGAGGCGGCCGTCGGTTCGGTGAACGACACGCTGAAGGTCGGCTATGCACCGAACCCCGATTACTTCAAGGACTGCCTCGGGCAGCAAGCCAAGGGTTCGACGGGTGCAGCGTACAAGCCCGCCAATCCGGCGGACGCCGGAAACGTGCGCTTGATCACTAGTGAGTTCTCGGTGGTGAACGGTACCTTGCGCTGCGAGGGCAGTGGCAACGGCAACAAGCCGCAGCCGATCATCGACGGCGTCGAGCGCTTCGACGTCATGTACGGCATCGGCGATGTGGGAGGTGAACGGCTGGTGCGCTACGTGACGGCCGCGAACGTGGGGAGCTTCGATCAGGTCCGCTCGGTGCGCGTGTGTCTGCAGCTCGCGGGCACTTCAACGAGCAACCCGGGCGGCAGCTACGTCGATTGCGATGGTTCGTTGCGAGCCAGCAGCGACGGCAGGCTGCGCCGCGCTTACACGGCGGTGTTCGCACTGCGGAATCTATGACTACCCCCAGTCTTTGCGCACTTCGTGTCGCTTCGCCAACCCCCTGCAGGGGGGCAGCACCAGCGGCCCGGCAAAGCCGGTTCCGCGGTGTTTCTGGCAGATGCTCAGCGCGGCACCGGGGGTTCTCGCTGTTCATCGTGCTCATCATGCTGCTGCTCTCGGCGCTGCTGGCGGTGGGAGGCGCGCGAATGGCCCAACTGCTCGAATCGATGGCGGGCAACCAGCGCGAATACCAGCGCGCCTTCGAGGCCGCCGAAGCCGCGCTGCTGGATGCGGAGCGCGACATCCGGCAACTGGCGTTCGATGCCGCGACCCAGACCTACGTGAAGTGCTCCGCGCTCGCAGTGTCGCCCTGCCGCAAGGCCGCGGACGGTCGCGTCTTCCCAGACCGGGACACGGGCTGGGTGACCGCCTACGTGGGAAGGGGCGCCAACAGCTGCGAACGGGGCATCTGCTATTTCGCCGGGGCCGATTCCGTGAATGCCGCTTCAGGCAGCGAGGCCTATCAGTTCTGGGCCCGTTCCGCGTATGTGGACCAGCACGCCGCCTATGGGCGATTCACGGGCGCACCGGATGCCGGCAGCCCGGCACTGACCAGCGCCAGGTACTGGATCGAGGTGATCGACCGACCGCGCGGCGGCGAGCCGCTGTACCGGATCACTGCGGTTTCCACCGGCGCGCGCACTGCGAGCACGGCCGGCGGCACGCGGGTTGTCTTGCAGGAGTCTTTCGACCCGGATGCGGTCAGGAAAGTCAACTGAGCACGGCGAGGGACTATGAACATGAATCTGTTTTCCAGGAACACCGTGCTGTGCGGGCTGATGCTGGCGCAGTCCGCCGGCCACGCCGTGCAATACCCGCTGGCGCAAGAGCCGCGCAACACCGCGATCAAGGAACCGGCGCCCAACGTGATCGTGTCGGTCGACAACTCGGGCAGCATGGCGTGGTCGTCGCAGGCGTCGGACGGAAGCTGGGCACCACCAGCCGGAACGCCCACCCGGATGGAAGCGCTGAAGACCGCGCTCAGGGACAACTTCTCGGCGTCCAACATCCCCAACGACCGGATCCGCCTCTCCTGGCAGGCGATGAACAACAACAAGGACAACAGCTGCGTCGGTTTCTTCGGCGACACCGCGGCTGGCATCTATCGGGCCGGCAATTGCCTCGTCAACGGCCGCGCCAATGCGAATCTGATGCGTTCGCTGGACGACACGCAACGCGCCAATTTCATGACCTGGGTCGATGCCCTGGCCGCGGGTGGCGGAACGCCCTTGCACGCCATGATGACCCGCGCCGGCGAATACATGAAGACGACAGGCCGATTCAGTCCCTATTCGGATGACCCGGGCGTGGAGGGCGCGACGCAGTCGAGCTGCCGCAAGTCCTTCCACATCTTCATGACGGACGGCGACTACAACTTGTTCGGCTTCAACCCGGATCCGGCGGCACTCAGCATGCCGGCCATCGGCAATGCGGATGGAACCAGCCGCGCCTTGCCCGATGCCGTGGCCTATGTGCCACGGGCTCCCTACAAGGACGACGCAGGCGCGGTGAACAGCGGCCTCAACTGGGTGAAGGACGCGAACGGCGGCTGGAGGCCGACGGCGGAATATCGGCCCACACTGGCCGACATGGCCTTTCACTACTGGGCCAGCGACCTGCAGTCCGGCATCTCGGACAACCTCAAGAAGGTCGTTGCCGAGCCTGGCAGCGCGACCGTAGGAACGGCGACAGTCCCCGAGTACTGGAACCCCAAGAACGATCCCGCCACCTGGCAGCACCTGACCACCCACACCATCGGCTTTGGCGCTGCCTCGTCGTGGACGGGTGCGCCGGCCATTACGACGGGCGCGTCGCAGCCCACCTACAGTGGAGACTATGCCAGCTTGGTGGACGGCTCGATGACCTGGTCCGACCCATTGGCGAACACCTTGGCAACCACCTCCACGGCCGACGGCTACAACGGCTTCATGAACTGGAACTCCGGCAGTGCCGTTGGCTACTGGCATGAAAAGACATCCAACGCCGCCGCCGTTCGCATGGACCTCTGGCACGCCGCGCTCAACAGCCGAGGCACCTTCACGCCGGCCTCGAACGCGCAGGCACTCGGCGATGCCTTCAGGTCCATCCTGGCGCAGATCCTGTTCAACACCAGCACCCCGCTGACCTCGATTGCGGCCAGCAGCTCCAGGACCTCGACAGCCACGGCGGCCTACCAGGCCGGCTACGATACGGCCGACTGGTCGGGCAAGTTGACGGCCACGCCGTTCGGCAGCAACGGCAAGCCGGCCGCCACGCCCGCGTGGTCAGCGCGCGAACTGCTCGATGCACGCATGGCCGTGGCGGGCGCGCACGACAGCAATCGCAAGGTGCTGAGCTTCTCCGGCACCACCGCGGCGGCGCCAACCCATGCCGCGACCATCGGTTCCGGCGTGCCGTTCCGATGGGCCAGCCTGAGCGATGCGCAGAAGGCGGCGCTCAAGGGCAGCACCGGCACCGACACCGCGAGCGAAACGCTCGGCCGGGGAGTCCTCGACTTCCTGCGCGGCGATCGCAGGAACGAGGGTACCGGCCTGAACCTGCGCAAGCGTGGCCACGTGCTGGGCGACATCGTGGGCTCCAGCCTCATGTACGCGGGGCAGCCCCGGAGCGGCTTCACCCAGGACGGCTATGCCAAATTCGCTTCGACCATCGCCCGCGCGCCGATGGTCTACGTCGGCGCCAACGACGGCATGCTGCACGCCTTCTTCGCCGGCACCGGCGAAGAAGCGTTCGCCTATGTACCCGAGGGCCTCTACGGCTCGGCGGCGGCGCCCCAACTCAAGAAGCTCAGCGAACCCACCTACTCGCACAGGTACTACGTCGACGGCAGTCCGTTCGTGGCCGACATCTACATGGGTTCGGCCGTCAACGCCACGGCCACCGATACCGAGAAGGCCGCGCTGTGGAAATCCTTCCTCGTGGGCACGCTGGGGGCGGGCGGCAAGGGTTATTTCGTGCTCGACGTCACCAAGCCCGAGAACATCGGCGAGACCAACGCCGCCGACGTGGCCCTGATCGACACGACCGCGCTCGCCGACGACGACCTCGGCCACCAGTTCCAGCAACCCGCGCTCGATTCCTTTTCCAAGCGTGCGCTGCAGGTGGCGTCGCTCAACAACGGCCGCAGGGCCGTGATCCTGGGCAATGGCTACAACAGCACGAGCGAGAAGGCGATGCTGTGGATCCAGTATCTCGACGGCGACAAGTCGGTGCTGAAGATCCCGGCTCCCGCCGCGCAGGCCGCGGGCGCCGGCAATGGGCTCTCGGCGCCGCAGGTGGTGGACCGCAATGGCGACGGCAAGGTCGACTATGTCTACGCCGGCGACCTGCTCGGCAACCTCTGGAAGTTCGACCTGAGCGATGCCGACAGCACCAAGTGGAAGGCCACCATGGGCTCGGCGGCTGCCGCATCGAGCCTGGACGGCGTGCCGTTGTTCGCCGCTGGCGCCACGCAGCCGATCACTGCCGCGCCGCTGGTCGTCGACCATCCGCGCGGCGGCTACATGGTGATGTTCGGCACCGGCCGGTTGTTTGTCTCCGGCGACGAAAGCAGCACCGCCACGCAGTACCTGTACGGCGTCTGGGACCGCGCCAACGGCAGCACGGGCACCGCGGCGCTGACCGACTTGGTGGCACAGACCATCGGCGTCGATACGGTCAAGGAAGGCGATGCCGAATATCGAACCGCTTCGAGCCAAAGCGTGAGCTACAGCGGTGCGAGCGCCAAGCGCGGCTGGTATCTCCAGTTCGGCGCCACCGGGGAGCGCATGGTCTATCCAGGCGATGCGCTGAGCGGCAGCGCAGGCCTGTTCTCGACCACCATTCCCGGCTCCGCCAGCAATTCGCTCGACTGCGCGCCGGGCACCGGTGACGACGGCTGGTCGATGGTGATCGATTTCTTCAGCGGCGCCATCCCCGACGGCATCGCCTACAACGGGTCCACCGGCACGGCAGGCGCCTACCTCGGCTTCCGGAACCGTTCAGGCCGGGACGACCTCGTCCTGCGACCTCAGAAGGCCGATGAAAAAGGCAAGCACGTGATCTGCAATGCAGCCGGCGGCTGCAACGAAGCCTACCTGCCGCAAGCCGTGCGGCGCTTCGGCTGGCGCAACCTGATCTCGTGGAATTGACGGCGCAGCGGACCCCACCCATGAACAAATATCCCGAAGCGCAGACCCACAAAGGCCGGCTCCGCTCGCGCGGCTTCACGCTGGTCGAACTCATGATCGTGACGGCGGTGATTGCCATCCTCGCCGCGATTGCCTACCCGAGCTACGGGCGCCATGTGCTGCGGGCGAAGCGGGCCGATGCCAAGCAGCAACTGCTGCAGGCCGCGCAATGGACCGAGCGCTACCTGACGGCCAACGGTCAATATCCCCCGGCAACCGTTGCGCTGCCGGCCGGGCTCGACCAGGCGCCGTCGTCCGGCACGGCGAACTACGCCATCGGCTATGCCGCGAGAACCGCGACCACCTACACGCTGCAAGCCGTGCCGCACGGCGCATCGACCGCCGACGAGTGCGGAACGCTCACGGTGAACCATCAGGGCGTCAAGCTGGCGGCTGGCCAGACCAGCGCCTCGAATGCGCAGGTACAAGCCTGCTGGAACCGCTGAGGCGGCCGCCGCGCGCGGGGCGCCTCAGATGTCGCGCAGCAACTGCCTGAACTCGTCCACGTCCTCGAAGCTGCGGTACACCGAGGCGAAGCGCACGTAGGCAACCTTGTCGAGCTTCTTGAGTTCGCGCATCACGAGCTCGCCGACCTTGGTCGAGTCGATTTCGCGCAGGCCGCTGGCCAGCAGCTTCTGCTCGATGCGCAGCAGGGCGTTGTCGATCTGCTCGATGCTCACCGGGCGCTTGCGCAGCGCCAGCATCATCGAGGCGCGCACCTTGGTCGAGTCGAAGTCGGCGCGGCTGCCGTCCTTCTTGACCACCACGGGGAAGTTGACGTCGGGCCGCTCGTAGGTGGTGAAGCGCTTGTCGCAGGCGCTGCATTGGCGGCGCCTGCGCACGAAGTCGGCGTCTTCCGAAACGCGGGTCTCGACGACCTGCGTTTCAAGATGACCGCAAAAAGGGCATTTCATGCGGTCAGGTCTTCCGGGTGATCAGCGGTAGACGGGGAAGCGGCTCGTCAGCGCGTGCACCTTGGCGCGCACCGCGTCGATGTTCGCCGCATCGCGCGGGTTCTCGAGCACGTCGGCCACCAGGTTCGCGGTGATGCGGGCCTCTTCGTCCTTGAAGCCGCGCGTGGTCATGGCGGGGGTGCCGATGCGCACGCCGCTGGTGACCATCGGCTTTTCCGGGTCGTTGGGGATCGCGTTCTTGTTGATCGTCATGTGGGCGGCGCCCAGCACGGCTTCGGCTTCCTTGCCGGTGATGCCCTTGGCGCGCAGGTCGACCAGCATGACGTGGCTCTCGGTGCGTCCGCTCACGATGCGCAGGCCGCGCTCGGTAAGGGTGTCGGCCACGATCTGGGCATTCCTGACCACCTGTTGCTGGTAGGCCTTGAACTCGGGCGCCATGGCTTCCTTGAACGCGACGGCCTTGGCGGCGATCACGTGCATCAGCGGGCCACCTTGCAGGCCCGGGAAAATCGCGCTGTTGATGGCTTTCTCGTGCTGAGACTTCATCAAAATGATGCCGCCGCGCGGGCCGCGCAGGCTCTTGTGGGTGGTCGAGGTGACGACGTCGGCGTGCGGCACCGGGTTGGGATACACGCCCGCGGCCACCAGGCCGGCGTAGTGGGCGATGTCGACCATGAAGATCGCGCCGACGTCCTTGGCCACCTTGGCGAAGCGCTCGAAATCGATGCGCAGCGAATAGGCCGAGGCGCCCGCGATGATCAGCTTGGGCATGTGCTCGTGCGCCTTGCGTTCCATCGCGTCGTAGTCGATGGCTTCGTTGGCGTCCAGGCCGTAGCTCACCACGTTGAACCACTTGCCGCTCATGTTCAGCGGCATGCCGTGCGTCAGGTGGCCGCCTTCGGCCAGGCTCATGCCCATGATGGTGTCGCCGGGCTTCAGGAAGGCCAGCATCACGGCTTCGTTGGCCGAGGCGCCGCAATGCGGCTGCACGTTGGCGGCGTCGGCGCCGAAGATCTGCTTGATGCGGTCGATGGCCAGTTGCTCGGCCACGTCGACGTGCTCGCAGCCGCCGTAGTAGCGCTTGCCCGGGTAGCCTTCGGCGTACTTGTTGGTGAGCTGCGAGCCCTGGGCGGCCATGACGGCCGGCGAGGCGTAGTTCTCGCTGGCGATCAGCTCGATGTGGTGTTCCTGGCGCGCGTTTTCCGCTTGGATCGCAGCCCAGATTTCGGGATCGGTCTGTTCGACCAGGATATTGCGTTGGTACATGGCAGTCCTTTGAAGACGAGGTCCTTGTTCTTCAACCAAACAAGGGCTGCCCAGGCGAACGGCTGAACGCCTGTGGTGCAGGCGGTACGCTTCCCAGTGGTGTTCCACGTCAGCGCGTGGCACCTTGTTCGGATGCTGCGCCTATCGCCAGTCGCGTACCGGCCGAGTGTAGCTCACACCCGGCCCGCGAAGCTCAGGAAACGGAGGAGAGCAGGGCGACCTTGGCCGGCTCTCTGCCTTCCTCAGGCTTGGCCGGCACTACCACGGGGATCGGCTGAGCACGCACGCTTGGCGGCGTGGCAGTCGACGGCGAGCGGCCGTTGGCCACCTGCCGCAGGCGCTCGTGCTCGGCCATCACCTTGCTGGCGTAGCCGCCGTCGTCCTCGAGATTGGCCGCGCCCACGTAGTAGCGCAGGCCGCCTTCGAGCGAACCGGCGCGGGTGATGCATTCCTGTAGCACCTTCACGCCGACACGCATGTTGGTCACCGGATCGAAGGCGGTGAGCGTGCCGCCCGCACTTTCGTACTTGTCGCCGTGCACGCGGGTCATGACCTGCATCAGGCCTTGCGCGCCGACCTGGCTCTGGGCGAACGGATTGAAGCTGGACTCGACGGCCATGATCGCGAGGATCAGAGTCGGATCGATCTTGGTGCGCTTGCCGATGCCGTAGGCCTCGGCCACGAGCACGCTCAACGGCTCGGCGGCCACGCGGTACTTTTTGCTCAGCCAGTAAGCCACGGCGGCCTGCTGCTTGGGCAGGTCGGCGGGGCTCGCGGCCGTTGTGCGCTCGATGGCGGTCGGCTCCAGGTCGGTGGCTTCAGGCGCGGGCTTGCGCGACTGCAGCCAGCCCATCAGTTGCTCCTCGCCGGTCTGGCGCAGGTCGGGCCGCGCCACGAGGGCGAGGGCCGCGAACACGATGGCGAGGCCGACCAGTGCAAACCCGTTGTGGGTGATTTCAAAAAAGCCGTCTGCCACGTCGGACACGAAGGTCCGTAGCCCGCGGGCTGTGGCATGGAACGCCTTGTTCATCGCTCTTCCTTTCTGTGCGGCACCTGCTCGCAGCGCCTGGGAAGGCGATGGATGAAAGGCAACGGCGCTTGGATTGGTACGAATCAGGCTCCGCGCATGGAGTGAAGGGGGTTGAGGGCGCGGCGACCTGATCAAGCCGGGGGAATTCGGCAGCGGATTCAGGGAGGCTCTGCTGCATCGGGCAGTCAGAGCAGGGCGGATTCTAGCGTGGCTAAATACCCGGTCAAGCATAAGAAATTGTTTCTTTATGCTAATAAGCGGTTAAAAAATCGACTGGCAAGAGGTGTTTAGGTTTACGGGAAACCCCTTGGCAAAACGCGTTTGCAATCCGAGGGTGTGACGCCTAATCTGGACGGGCCTGAGTTTTCAGGTGTTTTCCGAGGTCCGGCAGCCCGAGGTGCAAGTCAAGGGCTCAGCGGCCGAGGATCCATGGTGGCAATCTCTTGCTGCCAGCACGGCAGGAACCATTGACTTCCGGTCGCGCGAATCGATGGCATGGGTTTTGGGCCCGCCATCAAGCCCGGCAACAAGACAATTCCGTCGCGTTGCCGGGCTTTCTTGCTTCTGGATTGGCCATCCGTTTGCGGCACACTCCCTTGATGGACTTTGCTTCGATCAAACAAAACAAATGGGCGCGGCGTGGGGTCGTCGCGGTGCTGGTTCTGCTGGCCTTCTGGGCCATCGCCTGGCTGGCAGTGCCGCCGATTGCCAAAAGCCAGCTCCAGAAGATCGCGAGCGAGAAGCTCGGGCGCCAGGTAACAGTAGGAAAGATCGATTTCAAACCCTGGACGCTCGAACTCACGCTGAGCGATCTGCGCATTGCCACCGCCGACGGCAGCAAGCCGCAGGTGGCCATCAACCGCATCTACGCCGATGCCGAACTGCAGTCGCTCCTGCGCCTTGCGCCGGTGATCGACGCAGTCACGATCGACGGCCCAGCCGTCCTGCTCACGCACCTGACCGACGGCAAATACGACATCGACGACGTCCTGGCCAAGCTCTCGGCCGGCCCGCCGCGCGATCCGAACGCCAAGCCCGCGCGCTTTGCCATCTACAACATCGCGATCAATGGCGGCTCGGTCGATTTCGACGACCAGACGGTCAAGCGCAAGCACGAACTGCGCGACTTCGTGCTCAAGGTGCCGTTCCTGAGCAACCTCGATTCCAAGCGCGACATCAACACCGAGCCCAAGCTGGCCTTCGCGCTCAATGGTGGAAAGTTCGACTCGGCCGCCTTCACCACGCCCTTCGCCGACAACCGCAAGACCGACGCCCATGTGCAGTTCAAGGGGCTCGACCTGGTGCCGTACCTCGGCTACATCCCCGGCGGCCTGCCGGTGCGCCTGCAGGCGGGCAGCCTCGACGCCGACCTGAAGATCGGCTTCGAACAAGCGGAGACCACCGGCCTGAGGATCACCGGCACGGTCGAGGCGCACACCGCCAAGGTGGCCGATGCGCGCGGCCGCGACCTGCTGGCCTTCGACTCGCTCAAGCTGGCGCTGGCCGACGTGCGCCCGCTGGAATCGGTGTTCCACCTGAGCGAAGTCGCGCTGGTCAAACCGCAACTGGCGGTGGCGCGCGACGCGGCCGGCAAGCTCAATCTGCTGGCCACCGATCCATCCACTGGCGCGGCCGAGAAGGCGGCGCCGCTGCCGGCCGCTACGGCGAGTGCTCCGGCCGGCAAGGCGGTGCCAAAGCCGGCCTTGAAAGTGCAGGTCGACAAGCTGGCGCTGGACGGCGGGCGCATCGGCTGGCGCGATGAAACGACCAATCCGGCCGCGGCCGTCGACCTGATCGACCTGGGCATCGACGTCACGGGCGTCACCTGGCCGATGGAAAAGCCGGCCGCATTCAACGGCAGCACGGCCATCGCCGGCGCCTCGCTCAAGTTCAAGGGCACCGCCACCGACAAGGTGGCGGACGTGCAGACCGAGGTCGACGCGCTGCCGCTGTCGCTGGCCGCACCCTATCTGGCACAAAGCCTGGAGCCCACGCTGGACGGCAAGCTCAGCGGGCAGATCGACGTCGCCTGGGCCCAGCCCGACCTGAAGTTCAAGGCGCGCCGCCTGTCCGCCGACGGTCTCGCGCTGACCCAGGCCAAGACCGCGCTGGCGAGCGTCGGCCGCTTCGAGCTGGTCGATGCCGAGGCCGACATGACGAAGCACACATTGAACGTGGCCTCGTTCACCGCGACCAACCCCAAGGTGCGCGTCGAGCGCGACAGCGAAAAGCGCTGGATGTTCGAACGCTGGCTCAAGACGCCGGCCGGCGGCGGCGCCAAGGAGGCCGAAGCCAAGGTCGCCGCGCCCAAGCCCGCAGGCGCAGAGACGCCGAAACCGGGCGCCAACACCAAGCCCTGGGCGCTGACCATCGGCACGCTGGCGATCGACAACGGTGCGCTTTCCTATGCGGACAAGGCCGGCGCCACCCCGGTGGCCGTGGAAGTCACTGCCTTCAAGCTTCAGGCCCAGAAGATCGCGCCCGAAACCAGCACGGCGTCGCCGCTGGAAGTCTCGGGCCGCATCGGCTCCGGTCGCTCCGAGCCGGGCCGCTTCGACTACAAGGGCAACGTGGTGCTCAAGCCGCTCGCGGCCGAGGGCCGGCTCGAGGTGGCGTCGTTCCCCGCGCATACCTTCAAGGCCTACTACGCGGACGCGCTCAACGTCGATATCCGGCGCGCCTTCGCGAGCTACCGCGGCACGGTGCGCTATGCCACGTCGCCGGCGGGCATGAGCCTGAAGCTGGCGGGCGACACCGCGCTCGACGACTTCCGCGCCAACAGTGTCTCCCTCACGCAGTCGCCCGGTTTCGATCGCAACACCAACCAGTTGCTGAGCTGGAAGACCTTGAGCCTGCGCGGCCTGCAGGTCAGCATGGCGCCCAACGCCCCGCCGAACGTGGACGTGCGCGAAACCACGCTGACCGACTTCTTCGCCCGCGTGATCGTCGACCCGACCGGCCGGCTCAACCTGTCGAGCCTGACCAAAAAGGGCGAGGCCGAGGCGAACGCGGCTGCGGCGGCGGCCGGCGAGGCCAGTACCCGCAAGGGCCCGGGCGGAACCTCCACCACCAGGGCCCGGGCACCCGTGCAGAAACCCGCGGGGGGCGCGCCGGTGTCGGCCGAGGAGATGGTCGGCGGGGCACCTCCATCCGCCAAGCCGGTGGCGACCGCAGCGGGGCCCGCTCCGGCGGCCGATGCGGGCCCCGCACCCATCATCAACTTCGGCCCGATGAGCCTGGTCAACGGCAAGATCGACTTCACCGACCTGTTCGTCAAGCCCAACTACTCGGCCGACCTCAGCGAGCTGACAGGCAAGCTCAGTTCGTTCTCGTCGAACCCGCCCAAGGGCGAGGGCGGCCGCCCCGCGCTGGCCGACCTGGAACTGCGCGGCAAGGCGCAGCAGACCGCGGCGCTGGAAATCACCGGCAAGCTCAATCCGCTGGCCAAGCCGCTCGAACTCGACATCACCGCCAAGATGCGCGACCTCGATCTCGCTCCGCTGTCGCCGTACTCGGTGCGCTACGCCGGCCACGGCATCGAGCGCGGCAAGATGAGCATGGACGTCAACTACAAGGTCGCGCCGGACGGGCAGCTGACGGCCACCAACAAGCTGGTGCTCAACCAGCTGCAGTTCGGCGACGAAGTCGCAGGCTCCACCAGCAGCCTGCCGGTCAAGCTGGCCGTGGCGCTGCTGGCCGACCGCAACGGCGTGATCGACGTCGACCTGCCACTCAGCGGGTCGCTCAACGATCCGCAGTTCAGCGTCGGCCCGTTGATCTGGAAGGCCGTGGTCAACCTGATCGCCAAGGCCGCGACGGCACCGTTCCGCCTGCTTACAGGCGGCCTCGGCGGCGGCAGCGACGAATCGAGCGCCATTACTTTCGAGCCCGGCAGTTCGGAACTCGGCGCCACCGCCAAGGAGGGCCTCGACAAGGTCGCCAAGGCGCTGACCGACCGGCCCACGCTGCAGATGACGGTGGTCGGCACCTCCAGCCTCGAGAAGGAGCGCGACGCCTACCAGCGCCAGCGCGTGCGCCAGCTCGCCTACGCCGAGAAGCGCCGGGTCGCAGTGCGCGGCGGGGAGACCGGCACCGAGGTGCCGCCCGTCACCGATGCCGAATACCCCGGGCTGCTGACCGCCGTGTACAAGCGCGCCGACATCACCAAGCCGCGCAACCTCGTCGGCCTGGCGAAAGACCTTCCGGTTCCGGACATGGAGAAGCTGCTGTTCGCCAGCGTGCCGGTCGACGAAGAGTCGATGCGCCAGCTCGCGGTCGAACGCGGCGCGGCCGTGCGCGACTACCTGCTCGCGAAGAAGCTGCCGAGCGAGCGTCTGTTCCTGGGCGCCGTGCGCACCAGTGCCAGCGGCGGCGACTGGAAGCCGGGCGCCGAGCTCAGCCTGACCATGAGGTGAGGCGCGGCGATCCGCCCGCGGGACTTGGTTTTTTTCTTCAGCTTGCTATATATGTAGTTCATTCGCCTCCCGCCCACGACCCGTGTTCGCTACCGTTTCAGGACGGAATTCAGCGGCCAACCGCAAGTGGGTGAAAATATCGATGTGCGCCGGCCTTTGCCGGCGCCTTCGCTTTCTCTACCAAGACAACGATTTCGCGCAGTGACCTCTACTTCTTCCAAGCCACACGACCTTCAGGCCCTCGACACGCTCACCGGCGGCGCCTTCACCGCGCCGACCTCCGGAGAGCGCGCCGCGCGCATCCGCGACTGGCTCGCGGGCAACCCCGCGCCCGAGCTGATGCAGGAGGTCTTCAAGGAGCTGAGCGGTCGCGACAAGGGCGCCGCGCGCCTGCTGCGCGAAAAGCTCGACGAACTCAAGCGCGCCAAGGGCCAGGAAGCCATTGCCGCCGAATGGGCGCAAAAGGCCGAGGCGCTGCTGGGCCAGTCCAAGCTCAACATCGCCGATGCACTGGCCTGGCAGCGCGACGCCGCCAAGGCCGGCGCGCCGCTGTCGCGCGAACCGCTGGCTGGTCTAAAGGCCAGGCTGGCCGAACGCGTCAAGGGCATCGAAGACCTGCAGCACCGTGCCCAGGTGCACCGCGAAGCCGCCGTGCTGCTGGCGCAGCGCTTCGAGGTGCTGTCCACCAAGGGCTGGCAGGATGCCCAGGCGGCCGAGGAATCGCTGCGCGCCGATGTGACCCACTGGCAGCAGCAGGCGGGCGAGATCACGGCCGATGCCAACTGGACCAGCCTCGACGCCAAGTTCGCGCCGCAGCTCGAATCGTCGAAGTCGCAACTGCTGGTGGTGTCCGATGCGTTCCACAGCGCGCTGGCGCAGGCCGTCGCGGCCGCGGCCGATGCTACCGCACCGCTGCCGCCCGTGCCCGTGTGGGCCGATGAATTGCGCGCTGCGCGCGGCGAGGTCGTGGCGCCAAAGCCTGCCGCCCCTGCTCGCCCCGCTGCGCCCAAGGTCGACCCGGCCGTGCGCGCCGCTGCGCAGGACGCGGTGCAGGCCGCGCTTGCCAAGCTCGAGCAGGAAACCGCCGAAGGCCATGGCAAGGCCAGCGCCGGTGCGGCTGCTGCGCTGCGCGCCGTGCTCAAGGAACACGGCAAGCTGGTCGAGGCGCCGCTCGAAGCCCGCGTGCATGCCGCGCTGGTGGCCGCTGGCGAACTCGAAGGGTGGCAGCGCTGGAGTGCCGACAAGGTGCGCGAAGACCTCGTCGCCAAGGCCGAAGGCCTGCTCAAGCGTCCCGAGGGCCAGGCCCTCGGCGGCCGCAAGATGCAGGAAACCCTGCGCGCCCTGCGCGACCAGTGGAAGCAGGCCGACCAGGGCGGCGTGCCTAACCACGCGCTCTGGAAGCGCTTCGACGAAGCCTGCAACGAAGCCCACAAGGTGGTCGAGGCCTGGCTCGAGAAGGTTCGCGCCGATGCGGCCGAGCACCGCGCGCACCGCGTCGCGCTGATCGAAGAAGTCAAGGCCTGGGCCGCCGAACATGCCGGCGCCACCGACCTGAAGGCGCACAACCGCGCGCTGCACCAGTTCGCCGACCGCTGGCGGGACGGCGGCCACGTGGGCGAGAAGGTGTTCGCCGAGCTGCAGTCGCAGTGGAACGAAGCCTTTGGCGCGGCCCGCGCACCGTTCGAGGCCGCGCAGAAGGCCAGCGTCGAACGCCGCCAGGCGATGATCGCCGAGGCGATCGAACTCGGCGCCCAGCCGGTGCTGCGCATCGATGCCGTCAAGGCGCTGCAGCAGCGCTGGCAGGCCGAGGCGCAGAGCGTGCCGCTCGACCGCCGCCACGAACAGAAAATGTGGGACGCATTCCGCGCGCCCATCGACGAAGCCTTCAACCGCAAGACGGCCGAGCGCGAAAAGGCGTCGTCCGCAATGAGCGAGCACGACCGCCATGTGCTCGATGCGTCCAAGGCACTCGACGCAGCCAATGCTGGCGGCGACGTGCAGAAGATCCGCGCCGCCATTGCCCGGCTGGAAGCCGCGATGCGCGGTGAAGTACCGCCGCCCGCATCGAAGGCCGAGCAGGCCGCTGCCGCGAGCGACGGTCCGTCGGTTGGCGCGACCGAGATCGAGGCTCCGGGTCAGGCCGCCGCTGAATTCGGCGAAAGCGCGGAGCAGGCGCCGAGCCCGAGCGATGCGGAAGCCTCGCCCGGTACGCACGCAAGCCAGGCGCCTGCCGCTTCGGTCGATCTCGTGGCGCCCGCTGACGGTGCCGATGCCTCGGCACGCGCCGATGGCCCGGCGCATGACGCCGGCGAAGCCGCCGCTGTCGAAGCGCCGGCCGCGGCACCGAAGCCCGCGCCCAAGCCCGTCGTGGCGATGCGCGGCGACGACCGCCCCAGCAGCAAGAAGGCCGAAGCGGCTCCCGCAGCCCGTGGCGCAGGCGGCCGGTTCGGCGACCGGCGCGAAGGCGGTCGGCCAGGCGCTGGTGGTCCGGGCCGCTCAGGCGAGCGCGGTGCTCCGCGCTCGGACGCACGCGGCGATCGCGGCGCACCTGCGGGCCGTTTCGGCGACCGTCCGCCGCGTTTCGAAGACCGTGGCCCGCGTCTGGGCGATGCAGCCTTCCGCGCGCAACGCGAAGCACTCGAACGCGCCGATATGGCGCTGCGCAAGCTTGCCGCGCAGGCACATGGCGAAGCGCTGACGCAGGTGCTGGGCGCATGGGAACAGCGCGACGCCAGCCGCCTGCCGAGCATTCAGGAACTGGGCCGCGCAGTCACGCCCGCTGTGCGCAGCGGCTGGTCGCAAGCCATCGGCTCCGCGCCGACGGCCGCCGCGCCCGATGCCGCCGAAGCGCTGCTGCGCCTCGAAATGGCGGCCGAAGTGCCGACGCCGGCCGAACAACTCGACGCGCGCCGCGCGTTGCAGCTCAAGCTGCTCACGAAGCGTGGCGACCCGGCGCCGGCACAGACCTGGGGCCAGGATGCCGGCAAGGTTCTGGCTGCTGCACACGATGCCTCCAGCGCGCGACGTTTGCAGAACGCACTGAAGGCGCTGCTGCGCAAGTAAGCAGCCGGCCGAAAGTCGCGGCCACGAAAAAAGGCGCCCTTCGCCGGGCGCCTTTTTTCTTTTGGGGCAGCGAATCGAACGCCGAGTCGTTCAGGCCTTCCCGCCGATGAAGAATTCATCGAAAAGCGCGAGCACGCCCGGGAAGTCCCGGGCGAAGTTCGGGCGGTTCACGAAGTAGGCCTCGCACGCCACCGCGAAGAACTCGCTGATCGAGGTGGCGCCATAGGCGTCGAGCCATGGCGGCTCGCCGCCGAAGCGCTCGGCCTTGATGGTTTGCTCGCGAAAATCCTCGTAGGCAGGCTGCAGCACGGCAAGCCACGCCGTGCGGGCTGCGCGCGCGCTGCGCTGGCCCGCAAAGCCGGCGGGCAGCGGCGGGCAGCCGTTGGCGTCGCCGCTGCGCATGTCGATCTTGTGGGCGAACTCGTGGATCACGACGTTGTAGCCGCGCTCGCTGGTGATGCTGCTTGCCAGCACATCGTCCCAGCTCAGCATGACGGGGCCGCGGTCCATGGCTTCGCCGGCGACGACTTCGCCGTACTCGTGCACCACCTGGGCCTCGTCGACAACCTTGCGGCGCGCCACCACCTCGGAGCGGTGCACGACGATGCCGACGAAGTCGTCGTACCAGTTCAGTCCGCCCTTGAGATGCAGCACCGGCAGCACGGCCTGGGCCGCGATGGCCAGCGCGACTTCATTGGTGATGGTGAAGCCCTTGGCGCCGTGGAATTCCTTGTCGCGCAGGAACTCGGCCGTCAGCGTGCGCAGGCGTTGCCGGTCGGCGGCGGGCAGGGCGCCGAGAAAGGCGTAGCGCCTGAGCGCGGACTGCCAGGCGGCTTCGGGAATCGGGGGCAGGGCGCGCAGGCGGCGCAGCCACTTGAGCATTGGCGGCGGCGCGGCTAGCGCAGATCGACGCGCTGCGCGCCGGCGGTGGACAGGCACAGCAGCTGCGCGCGCGGCGGATGCGCTGCCACATCCCAGTCGCTCAGCACGACGCGGTGCAGGCCGTCGCCCAGGTCGTGATCGGCAGGGCGGTGCGTGTGGCCGTGAACCAGCGTGTGGGCGTTCGCCTGCTGCAGCCAGTTGCGCGCGGCGGCGGTGTCGACGTCGGCCCAGATGGCCGAGGGGTTGCGCTTGCGGTCTTCGCTCTGCACGCGCATGGAACGTGCGAGCGCGCGGCGCTCTTCCAGCGGCCTGGCCAGGAATGCGGCCTGCCACTCGGGCGTGCGAACCTGCGCGCGAAACTTGAGGTACTCGGTGTCCTCGAGGCAGAGGATGTCGCCGTGGCTCAGCAGCCATCGTTGGCCGTGCAGCACGAGCACCGTGGGATCATCGAGCAGCGTGAAGCCGCATCGCGCAGCGAACGCGGGGCCGACGAGGAAGTCGCGGTTGCCGTGCATGAAGAACACCGGCAGCCGTTGCGCGGCGCGGCACAGCAGCTCGGCGCACTGTGCCTCGAAACCAGCGGAGTCGAGCGAGTCGTCGCCGACCCATACTTCGAACAGGTCGCCGAGGATGATCAGCGCATCGGCCGGCGTGGTCTGCAGGTAACCCTGCCAGGCTTCGAAGGTGGCGGGCTCGCCGGCTTGCAGGTGCAGGTCGGAAATCAGGTCGACCGTGCGCCACGCAGGCGGCGCCACCAGTTCCTTGAACACCGTTGTTGCGGCCGCCGCCGGGCTCACAGTCACTCGGCGATGACGACGGCCTTCTCGATCACCACGTCTTCGAGCGGAACGTCGTCGTGGAAGCCCTTGCGGCCCGTCTTCACGGCCTTGATCTTGTCGACCACGTCGGTGCCGTTGATGACCTTGCCGAACACGGCATAGCCCCAGCCCTGGGCCGAAGGTGCGGTGTGGTTCAGGAAGCCGTTGTCGGCCACGTTGATGAAGAACTGCGCGGTGGCCGAGTGGGGCGCGCTGGTGCGGGCCATCGCCACGGTGTAGTTGGCGTTCTTCAGGCCGTTGTTGGCTTCGTTCTCGATCTCGGCGCCGGTGGGCTTTTGCTGCATGCCGGGCTCGAAGCCGCCGCCTTGCACCATGAAGCCGGGGATCACGCGGTGGAACACCGTGTTGTCGTAGTGGCCCTTCTTCACGTACGAGAGGAAGTTCTCGACCGACTTCGGCGCCTTGGCGGCGTCAAGTTCGAGCGTGATCACGCCGTAGTTCTTGATGTGCAGTTCGACTTGGGGATTGCTCATGAGGGGACTCCTGCTTGGGAAATGAATTACTTCGCCACCAGCGTGGCGGACTTGATGGTGACGGCTTCGAGCGGCACGTTCTGCATGCCGCCCTTGTTGCCGGTGGCCACCGCGCGGATCTTGTCGACCACGTCGGTGCCGGCGACGACCTTGCCGAACACGGTGTAGCCGTAGCCGTCGGGGTTGGGCGCGTTGAGCGAGTCGTTGTTCTTCACGTTGATGAAGAACTGCGAGGTCGCGGAATTCGGATTGCCGGTGCGGGCCATGGCGATCGTGTATTTGTCGTTCTTCAGGCCGTTGCTCGCTTCCAGCGGAATGGGGGCGCGCGTGGGCTTTTGCTGCAGGTCGGCCGTGAAGCCGCCGCCCTGGATCATGAACCCATCGATCACGCGGTGGAACACCGTGCCGTCGTAGTGCTTGTCCTTGACGTACTGCAGGAAATTCTCGACCGACTTGGGTGCCTTGGCCGCATCGAGCTCGACCACGATGTCGCCAGCCGAGGTGGCCAGCTTGACGTGCGGCGCCGCGGCAGTCTGTGCATGGGCCGTGGCTGCGAACGCGAGGGCGGTGGCCAGCGCGAGTGCGCTGCGGCGGCTGAAGCGGGAGAGGGACTGGATCGTCAAATGAGGCTCCGTGTGCGGATGAGGAAACGGGGCCGCACGGCAGGCACCGTTGCGGCGCCCATGCCGGCGGTGGCGATTACTTGCTGGTGCGGCCGACCGGTTTGCGAATGACCGCCGGCGGTGCGGGCAGGGGGGCGGCCTCGGCTTCGGCCTTCGGCGTGAAGATCTGGCGTATCAGCACGAGCTTGGGCGCAACGCTCGCATTGGTGCTGGCGAACTGTTGCGCACGCACGTATTCCTGGGCAGCGAGACGGGCATACACGTCGCCGAGGTTCTCGTGCGCCGTGGCGTAGTTCGGGTTGAGCTTGATGGCCTGCTCCAGCGCGGCGCGCGCCTGGTCGAACTTGCTTTGCGACGCGTACAGCGCGGCCAGGTTGTTGTAGGGCTCGGACAACTCGGGGAAGTCCTGCGTGAGTTGCGTGAAGGCGGCGATGGCCTCGGCCTGCTTGTTCTGTTCGGTGAGGATCACGCCGCGCAGGAAGCGCATCTGCGGGTCGCGCGGCTTGCCGGCGATGTAGGTGTCGGCCTTGGCGAGCGCCTCGTTCGACTTGCCCTGGCGCAGCATCAGGTTCACGTCGTCGTATTCGTTGGCGTGCGCTGCGGAGCCCCACAGGCTGAACAGCAGTGCGAAGGCAATGGAGAGTCTGGAGAATGCGGCGTGCTTCATGAAGCCTCGGCGGAAATGGGGGAGATGCGGGCTCAGCGGGCTTGGGGAACACCCGCACGCCGCTCGGCAGCAGACGTTTATACTAGGTCGGATTGTAGCCGAGGGGCCATGTCCAACCCCTCGCGACACAGCCCCCGTCACCCCTGAAAAACACCGTCTTTCGCCCGTGCCGCACGTGCGCGAAACGACGCTTTCCGAGCCTCATGAGTCTGCGCATCTACAACACGCTGTCGCGTGAATTGGAGGAATTCTCCCCATTGCAACCGGGACAGGTGCGCATGTACGTTTGCGGCATGACGGTCTACGACTACTGCCATCTCGGCCACGCCCGCTCGATGATCGCCTTCGACGTGGTGCAGCGCTGGCTCAAGGTGAGCGGCTTCGATGTCACCTATGTGCGCAACATCACCGACATCGACGACAAGATCATCCGCCGCGCCGTTGAAAACGGCGAGAGCATCCGCGCGCTGACCGATCGCATGATCGACGCGCTGCACGAAGACGCCGACGCGCTGGGCATCGAACGCCCCACCCACGAACCCCGCGCCACCGACTACATCCCGCAGATGCTGTCGATGATCGGCACGCTCGAGAGGAAGGGCCTGGCCTACCGTGCCGAGAACGGCGACGTGAACTATGCGGTGCGCAAGTTCCCGGGCTACGGCAAGCTCAGCGGCAAGTCGATCGACGAGCTGCATGCGGGCGAGCGCGTGGCCGTGCTCGACGGCAAGGACGATCCGCTCGACCCGGTGCTCTGGAAGAGCGCCAAGGCCACCGAGCCCGACGAGGTGAAGTGGGCCAGCGAATTCGGCGCCGGCCGTCCGGGCTGGCACATCGAGTGCTCGGCCATGGCCTGCGAACTGCTCGGCGAGACGCTCGACATCCACGGTGGCGGCGAAGACCTGCAGTTTCCGCACCACGAGAACGAAATCGCGCAGAGCGAGGGGGCCAACGGCAAGCCGCTGGCCAACTTCTGGATGCACAACGGTTTCATCGTGACCGACAACGAGAAGATGTCCAAGAGCCTTGGCAACTTCTTCCTGATCCGCGATGTGCTCAAGAAGTACGACGCGGAGACCATCCGCTTCTTCGTGCTGCGCGCGCACTACCGGCGCCCGCTCAACTACAGCGACGTCCACCTCGACGATGCGCGCGCCTCGCTCAAGCGGCTGTACACGGCGCTCGATCTCGTGGCGCCGGCCGACGTGAAGATCGACTGGACCGACCCGTACGCCGCGCGTTTCAAGGCCGCGATGGACGAAGACTTCGCAACGCCCGAAGCCGTGGCGGTGCTGTTCGACCTGGCGGGCGAAGTGAACCGCACGCAATCGGCCGCCCAGGCCGGATTGCTGAAGGCATTGGGTGGCTGCGTGCAGATCCTGCAGGACGACCCGAAGGCCTTCCTGCGCGCGGGCGCCACGCTCGACGAGGCCACCATCCAGGGCAGGATCGAAGCGCGCGCCGCAGCCAAGGCCGCGAAGAATTTCGCCGAAGCCGATCGCATCCGCCAGGAACTCCTCGAGCAGGGCATCGTGCTCAAGGATTCGCCCACAGGCACGACCTGGGCGGCTGCGCAGTGAACGGAACGACGAACCCCATGCCCGCCACCAGGAAGACCAGCGTCCAGATCTATACGCCGGACTATTGGGAGGAGGCATGCAAGCACCTTTCCCGGAAAGACCGCGTCATGAAGCGGCTCATTCCGAAGTTCGGCGACGCCTGCCTCGAGTCGCGCGGCGACGCGTTCACCACCCTCGCGCGCAGCGTGGTGGGCCAGCAGATCTCGGTGAAGGCCGCGCAGTCGGTCTGGGACAAGTTCGCCGCGCTGCCGCGCAAGCTCACGCCGGCCAACGTGCTCAAGCTCAAGGTCGACGACATGCGCGGGGCAGGGCTGTCGGCGCGCAAGATCGAGTACCTCGTCGACCTGGCCCTGCATTTCGATTCGGGCATGGTCCACGTCGACGCGTGGAAGGACATGTCGGACGAGCTCATCATCGAGGAGCTGGTGGCCATCCGCGGCATCGGCCGCTGGACGGCCGAGATGTTCCTCATCTTTCACCTGATGCGCCCGAACGTGCTGCCCGTGGACGACCTGGGGCTGCTCAACGGCATCAGCGTCAATTATTTTTCCGGCGATCCTGTGAGCCGCAGCGATGCCCGCGACGTCGCCGTGGCCTGGGCGCCATATTGCAGCGTGGCGACTTGGTATATTTGGCGATCGCTGGACCCGGTTCCAGTCGCGTATTGAACAACAGGAGAAGACGTTGGCGAAACGAACCTTCCTCGACTTCGAGCAGCCCATTGCTGAACTCGAAACCAAGATCGAAGAATTGCGCTATGTGCAGACCGAATCCGCGGTCGACATCTCTGAAGAAATCGATCAGCTCGGCAAGAAAAGCCAGCAGCTCACCAAGGACATCTACAGCGACCTGACGCCCTGGCAGATCACCAAGATCGCCCGGCATCCGGAGCGCCCGTACACGCTCGACTACGTCAACGAGATCTTCACCGACTTCGTCGAACTGCACGGCGACCGGCACTTCTCCGACGACCTGTCGATCGTGGGCGGCCTTGCGCGCTTCAACGGCGTGCCCTGCATGGTGCTTGGCCACCAGAAGGGCCGCGACACGAGGGAGCGCACCGCGCGCAACTTCGGCATGAGCAAGCCAGAGGGCTACCGCAAGGCCTTGCGCCTGATGAAGATGGCCGAGAAGTTCAAGCTGCCGGTGTTCACCTTCGTGGACACGCCCGGCGCCTACCCCGGCATCGACGCCGAGGAACGCGGCCAGTCGGAAGCCATCGGCCGCAACATCTTCGAGATGGCGCAGCTCGAGGTGCCGATCATCGTCACCATCATCGGCGAAGGCGGCTCCGGCGGCGCGCTGGCCATTTCGGTCGGCGACCAGTTGGTGATGCTGCAGTATTCGATCTATTCGGTGATCAGCCCCGAAGGCTGCGCTTCCATCCTGTGGAAGACCAGCGACAAGGCGCAGGAAGCGGCCGATGCGCTGGGCATCACCGCGCACCGCCTCAAGGCGCTGGGCCTGGTCGACAAGATCGTGAACGAGCCCGTCGGCGGCGCGCATCGCGACCATCGGCAGATGGCGGCTTTCCTGAAGCGCGCGCTCAACGACGCGTTCCGCCAGGTCAGCGACCTGAAGACCAAGGAACTGCTGGATCGCCGCTACGAGCGCCTGCAGAGCTACGGCCGCTTCAACGACACCAAGGCCGACAGCGTCAGATAACGCGCGGGCGCTGTCATGAACTCCGCTTTCGAACGCGCCATCGCCGCGTTCGAGCCGGCGCATTGGCCGCTGGCGGTGGGCTTCAGCGGCGGCGCGGATTCAACCGCCTTGCTGGCTGCCTGCGCATCGCGCTGGCCGGGGCAGGTGATCGCCTTTCATGTGCATCACGGGCTGCAGGCTGCGGCCGACGATTTCGAGCGGCATTGCCGGGCGGTGTGCGAACGCCTGGGCGTGCCGCTGGTCGTCCATCGCGTCGATGCGCGGCATGCGCCCGGCGACAGTCCGGAAGATGCCGCCCGCCGCGCCCGCTACGCGGCGTTCGCCGAGATGGCACGCGCGGATGGGGCGAGGGCGGCTGTCAAATGTGTGGCGCTGGGGCATCACGCCGACGACCAGGTCGAAACCCTGCTGCTGGCGTTGTCACGCGGCGCGGGGCTCCCGGGGCTCGCTGCCATGCCAGCGCAGGCGCGACGCAACGGGCTCGACATCCATCGGCCGCTGCTTGCCGTTGCCGGCGCCGACATCCGCGAATGGCTGGCCGGTAGAGGCCTGCCATGGATCGAAGATCCGACCAACGGCGACGCACGCTACACCCGCAACCGGATTCGCTCCGTGCTGCTGCCGGCGCTGGAGCAGGCCTTTCCGCAGTTCCGTACGACGTTCGCGCGCAGCATTGGCCATGCCGCACAGGCGCAGCAGCTGCTGGCCGAACTGGCGGCGCAAGACCTGGAAACCGTGGGCAGCCCGCCGCGCATTGCGACGCTGCAGACGCTGTCGCGCGCCCGCCAGGCCAACGTGCTGCGCCACTGGCTGATGCAGTCGCACGGCTGCGCGCCCAGCGCCGCGCAGCTCGACCAGCTGCTCGACCAGGTCCGCGCCTGCGCCACGCGCGGCCACCGCATCCACCTCAAGGTGGCCGCCGGTTTCGTCGAGCGGCAGGGCGATTGCCTGCATTGGTACAATGTTTCGCCCTCGCCGAAGACTTTGCTCTGACAGCTTGCAGGGCGCCGCCTTTCAAGCGGCCCTTTCCCTTTCTCTGATTTCACCCATGGCATTGATCGTTCACAAATACGGCGGTACGTCGATGGGCTCGACCGAGCGCATCAAGAATGTCGCCAAGCGCGTCGCCAAGTGGGCGCGCGCAGGCCACCAGATGATCGTGGTTCCGAGCGCCATGAGCGGCGAGACCAACCGCCTGCTCGGCCTGGCCAAGGAACTGGCGCCCAGTAAACCCGGCGTGGCCCACAGCCGCGAGCTCGACATGCTGGCCTCGACCGGCGAGCAGGCGTCGTCGGCGCTGCTGGCCATCGCGCTGCAGGCCGAAGGCGTCGAGTCCGTGAGCTACGCGGGCTGGCAGGTGTCGGTGCGCACCGACAACTCGTACACCAAGGCCCGCATCGAGAGCATCGACGACGAGCGCGTCATGGCCGACCTGAACGCCGGCAAGGTGGTGGTCATCACCGGCTTCCAGGGCGTGGACGACGACGGCAACATCACCACGCTGGGCCGTGGCGGCAGCGACACCTCGGCCGTGGCCATTGCCGCGGCCATGAAGGCGCACGAATGCCTGATCTATACCGACGTGGACGGTGTCTACACGACCGATCCGCGCGTCGAGCCCGATGCGCGCCGCCTGACGACCGTGAGCTTCGAAGAGATGCTCGAGATGGCGAGCCTGGGCTCCAAGGTGCTGCAGATCCGCTCGGTGGAATTCGCCGGCAAGTACAAGGTGCCGCTGCGTGTGCTCTCGAGCTTCACGCCGTGGGACATCGACATCAATGAAGAGGCCAAGTCCGGCACGCTGATCACTTTCGAGGAAGACGAAAACATGGAACAAGCCGTCGTATCCGGCATCGCATTCAACCGCGACGAAGCCAAGATCTCGGTGCTCGGCGTGCCCGACAAGCCCGGCATCGCATATCACATCCTCGGTGCCGTGGCGGACGCCAACATCGAAGTCGACGTGATCATCCAGAACCTCAGCAAGGACGGCAAGACCGATTTCAGCTTCACCGTGCATCGCAACGAATACGCGAAGACGGTCGACCTGCTGCAGTCGAAGGTCATGCCCTCGCTGGGCGCGACCGAGATCGTGGGCGACACCAAGATCTGCAAGGTCAGCATCGTGGGCATCGGCATGCGCAGCCACGTAGGCGTGGCGAGCAAGATGTTCCGCGTGCTGAGCGAGGAGGGCATCAACATCCAGATGATCTCGACCAGCGAAATCAAGACTTCGGTTGTGATCGACGAAAAATATATGGAATTGGCAGTGCGCGCACTGCACAAAGCCTTCGATCTGGATCAGCCGAGCGCCTAAAGATGGCATAATCTCGGCTTCTTTCAGGAACTGTGACCGAGTGGCCGAAGGTGCTCCCCTGCTAAGGGAGTATGGGGTGTAGAGCCTCATCGAGGGTTCGAATCCCTCCGGTTCCGCCAATCAAGCCCAGTAGCTTTCGAGCTACTGGGCTTTTTTGTTTCTTGGTCCTGAATGGACGTGGCGACTGAGCGCAGGATGACTTCTAGCTGCGCCTCGTGATAGTCGTTGGTATCCAGTTTTGCGATTAGGCCGTCGAGCATGGCTATCGTCGTGCTTTGGCCTGTGACTTCCGCAAGACGTGCGCGTATGCCTATCGGGCATGGTCTTTCCCCTTTTCGCATCGCAATCAGGTTGGACGCATTCGTGTCCAGTAGCCGCGCCAGTGGGCGCAGGCCTCCGGCTATTTCTTCGGCTATATCGATTGTTTCTTTCAATGAGGTAAATGTTGTCACGATGAGTACACTCCGGTGATTCTGTTGTCATGTCTGACTACGTTGTCGGGCCTGAACACGATCTTAAAGGAGTCACCCTTGTTTTATCGCTGCAACCTGGCTGCGTCTGCCTCCGGCACCAGCACCCAGACGAATCCCTCCGGCGCTATCGGCTTTTCGAAAAGCGAACCGGTTTCGGGCTCGCGTTTGAACACCGTTGCGAGTGCTTGCGCGAAGCCGATGACGGCCATCGCGCAGATGGACCAAAAGAGCAAGGGATTGACGGTCATAGGCCCGCATCGTAACGGCCAGTCCGTGGCCGGCTTCAGCGTCTGACGTTTCACACGATAGCCCTGCGTGCAGGGTCTTCGCGTGCAACGTCGCACGACACAGGAGCCACCACATGATCAAAGTCAGCATCCCCGCAGTCGTCACCCGCAACATGACCGGTATCGGCAAGACCTCTCAGAAGCCTTACAACCTCGAATTTCAGACGGTCTACGTGCACACCATCGGCAAGGACGGCAAGCCCGCTCCCTTCCCCGAAAAGCTCGAAATCATCCTCGACCGCAACGAGCAGGGCCAGCCGCTGGTCTATGCCGTTGGCGAGTACCTCCTGCACCCCTCCAGCTTGTATGTGGACCGGACCGGGAGCCTCGCGGTGGCTCCGCGCCTGGCTCCGCTCACCAAGAGCTGAAGGGGTGCTCCATGCTCGTCACCCCTGACGCGCTGCATGCCGCTCGGCTTGCTCTCCTGTCCGCTGCTGTCGAAGCAGCGTTCAGGGCGGCAGTCGAGGACGGCTATGACGGCCTGAGCATCGAAGCGACCGTAGACGATGGTGTGACCGCCATCGATCTGACGTACACGCAACGCGGCGTGCCCATGGGAGGGCAGTCGCTGTGAAGCCGCTTCCTACTCCGCTCGCCGATCAGTTCAAGAACCCCGCTGGCTTCTGGTACCGCGTGCATCGGAAGTGCAGGCGTGTGCCGGTCCTCAAGGTCAGCAATGCGCGTGACGCGCGCATGGAGCGGCGGGCATGAGCGATACCAAGCTTGAAAAACTCGTGTCGGACCTGGGCCTTATTTCGCTGCTTGTCTTTGCCGTTGCCATCGGCAGTGCCGTCGCATACGGCCTCTGGCAATGGGTGCTTTCGCCCTCCATTCCGCTGTGCCGGTGATGAGTTCGCAGGCCCGCAACTTCCTCCGCCTCCGTTACTGGCTCGAAGCCCGCGACGGAGGCGAGCACCGCTCGCTTTCCCCCTACGAAGAAGTCATCGCGCGCAACGTGCGTGTGCTGGCTGCTGCGCTGATTGAGGCCACGTTGTGAAGCGTGTATCTGTCGCCATGCCGGATGACCTGATTCAGATGGTCGACCGTCTGCGCAGGGAGCGTGTCGGCTCCTATGGCCCCTTTGCTCGTGTGTGGTCGCGTGATGCGATGTGCGCTTGGCTCATTGGTCGCGCCGCTCGCCCGTTGATTCAAGACCTCGAGCGTTTGAATCAACCTCTCGAGAGGGCATCGCAGTGAGCTATCTTGGCGCACGTCAGCACGAGGTCAATGCCGCGCGCGCATCCTCGATGGAAGCGCTGCGCGTGTTCTCGCAGCGCCAGACCGCGCGCGATTTCGAGTCCGCAGAAGCGCGCGCAGCGCGCGGGCTTGTCTCAGTATCAA
>NZ_JBGLYN010000072.1:0-35464 GCF_047304045.1 Variovorax sp. Varisp85 | reverse complement strand
GGTGTTTGGCGACTTCCAGTCTCTCAAACCCAATCCGGATGAACACCGGATACAACCTATTGGAGCTTCACATCTAGCCGGCGAGGCCAGGGCTTCGGCATGACGCGCTCTGAAAGAAAAAAGCCCCGCGAGGGGCTTTTTTCATGGGCGGCGGGCGCCGCCTGTCATTGCTGAAGCAATCCGTTGAGATACGGCTCGGGGTTCACGGCCGTGCCGTTCTTGCGGATCTCGAAGCGCAGCTTCACGCGGTCGGCGTTGCTCTTGCCCATCTCGCCGATCTTCTCGCCCTGTCGGACCACCTGGTTCTCCTTCACCAGGATGGTCTGCAAGTGCGCGTAGGCGGTGAGGAAGGTCTCGTTGTGCTTGACGATGATCATGTTGCCGTAGGCCGGCAGCTCGCCACCCACGTACACCACGCGGCCGTCGGCCGAGGCGACGACCGGATCGCCCAGGTTGCCGGCGATGTCGATGCCCTTGGTGCGCACGCCGTCGAAGCGCGCCAGCGTCGCGCCGGTAGCAGGGCGCACGAACATCGCGGTGGGTCTTTGCACGGGGGGAGTGACCGAGGGGCCGGGCCGCGGCGCGTTGAGGTCGGTGGTGGTACAGGCCGCGAGGCTCGCGGCAACCAGGGCCAGGGCGGCGATACGGGAAACAAAAGTCTGAAGATGCATGGCGCTGTGTTGGAACGGTTTCGTTGCGGAGGGTTCCGGCGATCTGGCTCGCCGCGGCCCGCGGGGGGAGGCCACGCGGGCGATGCTAGCAAACTGCCGCGACGGCGCCCCGCGAAAGAGCAACCGGCTGTGAAGGGGCCATCGGCCCCCGGGCGCTACTTGAGCGGGATCGGTGTGCCGCGGTCGATGGGCACCGCCGTCACGCTGTTCTTGGGCGAACCGTCGATCAGCAGGTCGGAGTAGGTCAGGTAGACCAGCGTGTTGCGCTTCGGGTCGACCATGCGCACCACGCGCAGGCGCTTGAAGAGCACCGACAGCCGCTCGCTGTAGACCTCCTCGCGCTTGGATAGCGGCTGCGTGATGCTCACGGGGCCGACCTGGCGGCAGGCGATGGAGGCCTCGGCCTTGTCCTCGGCCACGCCGAAGGCGCCGGCCAGCCCGCCGGTCTTGGCGCGCGAGACGTAGCAGGTCACGCCGCTGACTTTGGGGTCGTCGTAGGCCTCGATCACGATCTTGTGGTCCGGGCCGATGAGCTTGAAGGCGGTGTCGACGTCGCCCACGGTTTCCGCCTGCGCCGTCGCGGCCAGGATGAATCCGAAGCCGATCGCGGCGCGAAGCAGGGTGGAGCGAAGTGTCATGGGGCGCTGCGGGTTCAGACGATGTCGAACGTGTGGACTCGGTCGAAGCTGCCGCGGCGCCGGTCCTCGAAGTAGTGCTCGAGCGTCTCGCGCACGGTGCGAAAGGCGATCTCGTCCCAGGGAATCTCTTCTTCGGCGAAGAGCCTGGCCTCGATGGTCTCGTGGCCTGGGTCGAACCTGTCGTCGAGCAACCGGGCCCGGTAGAACATGTGCACCTGGCCCACGCGCACCACGCTGATGACGGAGAACAGGCCCTCCATCACATAGTTGGCGCCGGCCTCTTCGTCGGTTTCGCGGGCCGCGCCCTGGGCGGTGGTTTCCTCGAGCTCCATGAAGCCGGCCGGCAGCGTCCACTTGCCCCAGCGCGGTTCGATGTTGCGCTTGCACAGCAACACCTTGTCGCCCAGGACCGGGATGGTGCCCACCACGTTCAGCGGGTTCTCGTAGTGGATGGTGTGGCAGGCCGGGCAGACGGCGCGCTGCTTGGTGTCGCCGTCGTCCGGCACGCGGTAGACCACCGCGGTGCCGCAGTTCTTGCAATGCTTGATGGGTACGCGCAGGAGCATGGAGCCGGCTGCCGTCTTCAGGCGATCTTGACGGTCAGCTTGGGCAGGCCCGCGACTTCGCCCACGAGCGTGTCTCCGGCCACCACCGCGGCCACGCCTTCGGGCGTGCCGGTGAAGATCAGGTCGCCGGGCTGCAGCTCCCACGCGGCCGACAGGTGCTCGATGGTCTCGGCCACGTTCCAGATCAGCTTGCCCACGTTGCTGCGCTGGCGGTCGGTGCCGTTCACCTGCAGGGAGATCTCGGCTTTTTCCGCATTGCCGGCCTGCGCCACGGGCACGATCGGGCCGATGGGTGCGCTCTGCTCGAAGCTCTTGCCGATGTCCCAGGGGCGGCCCTGTTTCTTCATGTCGTTCTGCAAGTCGCGGCGCGTCATGTCGAGGCCGACGGCGTAGCCGTAGATGTGCTTGTGCGCATCGGCCGCCAGGATGTTCTTGCCACCCGTGCCGATGGCCACGACCAGCTCGATCTCGTGATGCAGGTTCTTCGTGAGCGAGGGGTAGGACATGGTGCCGGTCTGGCCCGCGTCGACCACCACCAGCGCATCGGCCGGCTTCATGAAGAAGAAGGGCGGCTCGCGGCCGGTGAAGCCCATTTCCTTGGCGTGATCTTCGTAGTTGCGGCCCACGCAGTAGATGCGGTGCACCGGGAAGCGGGCGGGCTGGCCGGCCACCGGCACCGAGACGGTGGCGGGCGGGGCGAAGACGAACTCGGAAGCCATTGCGACGTGTCCTTTTCAGCGAAACCTAAGCGGGAGATCGGCAGTGTGCCAGAGGCGGGAGGTCCACAATAGAAGCCGGCCAGAACGGCGCGCTGAAGGGCCATGCCGCGCCCGTGACGGAGCGCTATGCTTGGGAAATCATGAAGCTGCACAACTATTTCCGTTCCTCCTCCTCGTTCCGCGTGCGCATCGCCCTCAACCTGAAGGGCCTCGATTTCGAGTACATCCCCGTGCACATCGCGCGCGGCGACCACCGCACCGGCCCTTACTCCGCCATCTCGGCCGACATGCTGGTGCCCCTGCTGGAGGACGAGGGCGAGCGCTTCTCGCAATCGATGGCGATCATCGAATACCTCGACGAAGTGCACCCCGAGCCGGCGTTGCTGCCGACCGATCCGGTGGGCCGCGCCCACGTGCGCGCACTGTCGCAGTCGATCGCCTGCGAGATCCATCCGCTCAACAACCTGCGCGTGCTCAAGTACCTCGTGAAAGAGCTGAAGCTCGACGATGCGGCCAAGAACGCCTGGTACCGCCACTGGGTGCGCGACGGCATGCTGGCCTTCGAGCGTCAGCTTGCGCAGCACCCAGCCGGCATCTACTGCTGGGGCAACACACCCACCATGGCCGATTGCTGCCTGGTGCCGCAGATCTTCAACGGCCGCCGCTTCGACTGCGACTTCAGCGGCCTGCCGCGCACCATGGCCGCCTTCGAGGCCTGCATGGAGCTCGACGCCTTCCAGCGCGCGCAGCCCTCGCAGGCGCCCGACGCGGAAGCCTGAGCCCCATGAACGAGCGCTGGCTCGTCTCCGACTGGCCCGCGCCGCCGAACGTGCGGGCCGTGTGCACCACGCGCGACGGCGGGGTTTCGCTGGGGCGCTACGAGAGCCTGAACCTCGGCGACCACGTGGGCGACGAGCCCGCGCATGTGGCGGAGAACCGGAACCGCTTGCGCGCGGCCATCGGAGCGGGTCCGGTCTTCCTGCAGCAGGTGCACGGCACCGGCGTCGTCTCGCTCGACGCCGCACAGGACGCGGTGCGCGACGGCACCGTTGGCGATGCCTGCACGGCCACTGCCGGCGGCCTGGCCTGCACGATCATGGTGGCCGATTGCCTGCCCGTGCTCTTCACCGACGAAGCGGGCCACCGCGTGGCGGCCGCGCATGCCGGCTGGCGCGGGCTGGCGGGCGGTGTGCTCGAACAGACCGCCAAGGCCTTCGAGGCCGATGGCGCGGCCTGCGTCATCGCCTGGCTGGGCCCGTGCATCGGGCCCAAGGCCTTCGAGGTCGGCCCCGAGGTCAGGGCTGCCTTCGAGGCGCATGCGCCCGAAGCGGCGTCCTGCTTCAGGCCCGCGGCTGCCACCGGGAAATGGCTGGCCGACCTGCCCGCACTGGCGCGCCAGCGGCTGCACGCGGTGGGTATCGAGGCCGTCCATGGCAACGACGGCAGCGACGGCTGGTGCACCGTCGCCAATCCCTCAAGGTTCTTTTCGCACCGGCGGGACAGCGTCAGCGGCCGCTTCGCCGCCCTGGTCTGGAAGAAGGCCTGAGCCTGCGACCGGCGGCGCCGATTTCTCGGTTGCGGCACGCCGGGCGGCTTCCTGTGCCTCGGCCTCGCGTTGCCTCATCGCGCGGCGGCGGCCCGGAGTGCCCATCAGGTAAACCACCAGTGCCACCGGCACCAATCCGTACAAAAGAAATGTGAAGATGGCGCCCAGCACCGTGCCTGTGGTGTTGGTGGCCTCGGCCACCGCCATCATCAGGGCGACGTACAACCAACCGATGACGATCAGATGGATAAACACAAGTAGTTTCAGTTGGTAAGCAAGGAAGCGGCGTTGTGAGGGCCCCGTGAAATGCAGGATACTCAAAACACGCAAGCCATCCGTTTCGACTCAGGCGAGGACCAGGAGACATGATGAAGCAACAAGCCACGGGGGCCGATGCGTTCGCGCCCTTCCAGCAGGCAATGACCGAGGGATGGACCCAGGCGCTGGAAGCTTTCCGGCAGTCCGCCGCGCAAGGGGCTTCGGCCTTCAACGGCGGCGGCACGCCGCTATGGCAATTGCCGCAGGCCGCGAAGATGCCCGAGCTGCCAAAATTCTCCATCGACCCCGAAAAGCTCCAGTCCATCCAGCAGCAGTACATGGCGGAAGCCACCGAACTCTGGCGCCAGGGCTTCGGCGCCAAGCCCGAAGGCGACAAGCGCTTCGCTGGCGACGCCTGGGGCCGCAACCCGCTGTCGGCCTTCTCGGCGGCCGTGTACCTGCTCAATGGCCGCACCATGCTCGGCATGGCCGAGGCCATCGACGCCGACGAAAAGACCAAGGCGCGCCTGCGCTTCGCGGTCGAGCAATGGATGGCGGCCTCGTCGCCCAGCAACTCGCTGGCCTTCAATGCCGAAGCGCAGAAGAAGGCCATCGACACGCAGGGCGAGAGCATCGCCAAGGGCATCCAGAACCTGCTGCACGACATGAAGCAGGGCCACGTCAGCATGACCGACGAGAGCGCCTTCGAGGTGGGGCGCAACGTGGCCACCACCGAAGGCGCCGTGGTGTTCGAGAACGAGTTCTTCCAGCTGCTCGAATACAAGCCGCTCACCCCCAAGGTGTACGAGCGGCCGTTCCTGCTGGTGCCGCCGTGCATCAACAAGTTCTACATCCTCGACCTGCAGCCCGAGAACTCGCTGATCCGCTATGCGAACGATCAGGGCCACCGCGTGTTTGTGGTGAGCTGGCGCAACCCCGACGAGTCGATGGACAAGGCCACCTGGGACGACTACATCGAGAACGCCGCCATCAAGGCGATCCACGCGGTGCAGGAGATCAGCGGGAGCAAGCAGATCAACACACTGGGCTTCTGCGTGGGCGGCACCATCCTGAGCACCGCCCTGGCCGTGCTCGCGGCGCGCGGCGAGAAGCCGGCCGCATCGGTCACGCTGCTGACCACCTTCCTCGATTTCAGCGACACCGGCATCCTCGACATCTTCGTGGATGAGCAGATGGTGGCGTACCGCGAAATGCAGCTCGGCAAGGGCGGACTGCTGCCGGGCGGCGACCTGGCCTCGACCTTCAGCTTCCTGCGGCCCAACGACCTCGTGTGGAACTACGTGGTCGGCAACTACCTGAAGGGCGAAACCCCGCCGCCCTTCGACCTGCTGTACTGGAACAGCGACGCGACCAACCTGCCGGGCCCGTTCTATGCCTGGTACCTGCGCAACACGTACCACGAGAACAAGCTGGCCAAGCCGAATGCGCTGACGGTATGCGGGCAGAAGATCGACCTCGGCAACATCGACATCCCGGCCTACATCTACGGCTCGCGCGAAGACCACATCGTGCCCATCGGCGGCGCGTATGCCTCCACGCAACTGTTGCCGGGCAAGAAGCGTTTCGTGATGGGCGCCTCGGGCCACATCGCAGGCGTGATCAACCCGCCCGCCAAGAAAAAGCGCAGCCACTGGATCCGCGACGACGGCAAGTTCCCGAAGACGCAGGCCGAATGGCTCGCCGGCGCGCAGGAGCATCCCGGCAGCTGGTGGACCGACTGGGCACAATGGCTCAAGGGCCACGCGGGCAAACAGATCCCCGCGCCCAAGGCTTACGGCAACGGCAAGGCTTACAAGGCCATCGAGCCGGCGCCGGGCCGCTACGTCAAGGCTCGCGCCTGATCCCTCTCACCTCGAATTTCAGATCACTTCAACGGAGAACCTCATGGAAGACATCGTCATCGTTTCGGCTGCACGCACGGCAGTCGGCAAGTTCGGCGGCTCGCTCGCCGGCATTCCCGCCACCGAGCTGGGCGCCCTCGTGATCAAGGAAGTGATTGCCCGCGCGAACCTCACCGCCGAACAGGTCGGCGAGGCCATCATGGGCCAGGTGCTGGCGGCCGGCGCCGGCCAGAACCCCGCGCGCCAGGCGTGGCTCAAGAGCGGCGGCGCCAAGGAAACGCCGGCGCTCACCATCAACGCCGTGTGCGGCTCGGGCCTGAAGGCCGTGATGCTGGCGGCCCAGGCCGTGGCCACGGGCGACAGCGAGATCGTCATCGCCGGCGGCCAGGAAAACATGAGCGCAGCGCCCCACGTGCTGCCCAACTCGCGCAACGGCCAGCGCATGGGCGACTGGAAGATGGTCGACACCATGATCGTGGACGGCCTGTGGGACGTCTACAACCAGTACCACATGGGCATCACGGCCGAGAACGTGGCCAAGAAGTACGAAATCAGCCGCGCCGCGCAGGACGAGCTGGCCCTGGGCAGCCAGACCAAGGCCGCCGCCGCGCAGGACGCCGGCAAGTTCAAGGACGAGATCGTCGGCGTGAGCATTCCGCAGAAGAAGGGCGATCCCGTCGTCTTCGACAAGGACGAATTCATCAACCGCAAGACCAACGCCGAAGGCCTGGCCGGCCTGCGTCCCGCCTTCGACAAGGCCGGCGGCGTGACCGCGGGCAATGCCTCGGGCCTGAACGACGGGGCTGCCGCCGTGATGGTGATGACTGCCAAGAAAGCCGCCGCGCTCGGCCTGAAGCCGCTGGGCCGTATCGCCAGCTACGCCACCGCCGGCCTCGATCCGGCCATCATGGGCATGGGCCCGGTGCCTGCATCGACCAAGGCGCTGCAGCGCGCGGGCTGGAAGGCGGCCGACCTCGACCTGCTCGAGATCAACGAAGCCTTCGCCGCGCAGGCCTGCGCCGTGAACCGTGAAATGGGCTGGGACGTGAACAAGGTGAACGTCAACGGCGGCGCCATCGCCATCGGCCACCCCATCGGCGCGTCGGGCTGCCGCATCCTGGTGACGCTGCTGCACGAAATGCAGCGCCAGAACGCCAAGAAGGGCATTGCCTCGCTGTGCATCGGCGGGGGCATGGGCGTGGCGCTGACCATCGAGCGCTGATCCACAGCGCCCGGCGCGCCGTCGTGCCGCTCAGCGCGACATCGACGGGCGCTGCGCCATCGCAGCGCGCCAGCGCAGCAGCTCGGGGTGCTGTTCCCCGGGCTTGACCCGCACCACGCGGGCAAAGTCCACCGCCACCACGGCGGTGATGTCGGCCAGGCTGAATCGGTCGGTGGCGACGAACTCGCGGCCGGCCAGCCGTTCGTTCAGCCTCTCGAAGAAATGCTGCACACGTGCCAGCCCGCGCTGTGCCAGCTCGGGAATCTGCGCATAGTCCACAGGGCCGGGCAGTGCCCGATTGGCCATGGCCGGTGAACCGTTGCGCAGCGTCTCGGCAATGGCCAGCAGGCCTTCGAATTCGATGCGCCAGTTCCAGTTGGCGATCTCGGCCTTTTCCTTGGGCGTGCGGCCCATCAGCGGTGGCTCCGGGTAGCGGGCCTCCAGCCAGGCCGCGATGGCGGCGTTGTCGGTCAGCAGCCCGTCTTCCTCGGTGCGCAGCGCGGGCACCGTGCATTGCGGGTTGATCGCGCGGTAGGCTGCACCCAATTGCTCACCATGTGCCAGGTCGACCTGCACCGTTTCATGGGCAATGCCCTTTTCGGCAAGCAGGATGCGGGCGCGCCGCGGACTCGGCGCGGTGGCGCAGTCGTAGAGAATGATCATCGTCTGTCCAACTCCTGGAACTCATCGCATGAATGGCACGACAGCCTACACGCCGCCCACCGTCTGGTCCTGGAACAAGGAAAGCGGCGGCCGCTTCGCGAACATCAATCGCCCGATCGCGGGTGCCACCCATGAGAAAGACCTGCCGATAGGGAAGCATCCGCTGCAACTCTATTCGCTCGCGACACCGAACGGCGTGAAAGTGACGGTGATGCTCGAAGAACTGCTGGCGCTCGGCCACACCGGCGCCGAGTACGACGCCTGGCTGATCCGCATCAGCGACGGCGACCAGTTCGGCAGCGGCTTCGTGGCGGTGAACCCGAATTCCAAGATCCCCGCGCTGATGGACCGCAGCGGCGCTACGCCCATCCGCGTGTTCGAGTCCGGCGCGATCCTGCAGTACCTGGCCGAGAAGTTCGGCAATGCCTTTCTGCCGACCGAGCGGGCAGCCCGCGCCGAATGCCTGTCGTGGTTGTTCTGGCAGATGGGCAGCGCGCCCTACCTGGGCGGCGGCTTCGGGCACTTCTATGCCTATGCGCCAACGAAGATCGAATACGCGATCGATCGCTTCGCCATGGAGACCAAACGCCAGCTCGACGTGCTCGACCGCCGGCTGGCCGAGAGCCGCTACCTGGCGGGCAGCGAGTACACCATTGCCGACATGGCCGTCTGGCCCTGGTACGGCACGCTCGCCAAGGGGCAGCTGTACGAGGCGGGCGAGTTCCTCCAGGTGGGCGAGTACAGGAACGTGCTGCGCTGGACCGACGAGATCGCGCAGCGCCCGGCGGTGCAGCGCGGCCGCATGGTCAATCGCGCCTGGGGCCAGCCTTCGAGCCAGCTGCACGAGCGCCACGACGCAGGCGACTTCGGGACCCGCACCCAGGACAAGCTCGAAACGGAACAGCGATGAGCGACAGGATCCTGGTCTTCTACGGTTCGTACCGTTCCGATCGCATGGGCGTGCGCCTGGCGGACTACATCGTCTCCGGCCTTCGCGCGCGGGGCGACGATGTGGAGTTGGTGGACGCGAAGGTGGTCGACCTGCCCATGCTCGACCGCATGTACAAGGAATATCCCAAGGGCACCGCGCCGGCGGCGATGGAAGCGCTGGCCGAAAAGATCCGCACAGCCGATGCCTTCGTCTTCGTTACCGGCGAATACAACTGGGGTCCGCAGCCGGGCCTGAAGAACCTGACCGACCACTTTCTCGAAGAGTGGTTCTGGCGGCCCGCGGCCATCGCGAGCTATTCGGCGGGGCGCTTCTCGGGCGTGCGCTCGGGCACGGTGTGGCATTCGATCCTGTCGGAGATGGGCATGGTCGTCGTGTCGAGCACGCTCGCGGTTGGCCCGATCTCGCAGACGCTGGACGCGGCCGGCAAGCCGACCGGGCCGGCGGGTGAATCGCTCGAGCGCTCGTTCGACCGCTTTGCGGACGACCTGGCGTGGTGGACCGAAGCGGCGCGAGCGCAACGTGAGCGCAAGGCACCGCCATACTGAGCGACAGGCCAGGCGAAGCACTTTGTTCACCGCCCATTTTTTGGGCAAAGTGATTAATTTCTTTATAAAACAATAACTTATGAGCCTTTTACAAGGCTCCCCATGAGTTATCCCCAAAGTTGTGCACTGAAAATGGGGACGACATCAGGTTTTCTTGATTCGGGCGTAAGTCACTGATCCGATGGGGCTTTCTGCCCTCCAGAAATTGAAGGAAAGTTCTCTTCATCGCCGTTTTCAGGCCCATCGGAACCGTTTTGCCCGCTCAGGTTGTTCACCGCCCAAATTTTGAGCAAACTAAGGATTACCCTTGTAAAACAATGACTTAAATCTGTTTTACAAGGCTCCTCATGAGTTACCCCCAAAGTTGTCCACGGAAAATGGGGACGGGATCGACTTGTTCGGCAATCGCCTGCAAGTCCCCTGTTTTTCGGGGGGCCACGCTCAGTTTTCTTCGGCCTGCTGTTCGGCGTAGTGCCGGCACAAGGTTTCGACCAGCGCCTGCGCATAGACCGGCAGCGCCTCCCGGTTCCGCACCAGCAGATACCGCTCGCGCACGCACCACGCATCGCTGAGATCGATCAGCGCGAGCTGCATGCTCTCCTGGTTGCGCCGCGCCGCCGACTCCGGCACCACGCCAATGCCCACGCCGCTGCCGATCATCCGGCACATCGCGTCGAAGCTGCCGAGCTGGATGCGCAGCTTCTGCCGCTTGCCGAGGTTGTCGGTGATCTGCGCCAGGAAGGTCTGCAGCGTGCTGCCCTGCTGCATGCCGATGGCATCCTCGTCGAGCGTCTCGGCGAAGGCGATCCTGCGGCGCTTCGCGAAGCGGTGCTTGCGCGATGTGACGAGCACCAGCCGGTCGGTGCTGAAGTGGATTGCCTCCAGGCCTAGCGTGTCGACGCGGCCTGCGACGATGCCGATGTCGGCGCGGCCGTCGAGCACGCCCCGCGGGATCTGAGCATTCGGTTTTTCCTGAAGGTCGACGTTGATGCGTGGGTTGTGCGCCAGGAAGCCCGGCAGGATCTCGGGCAGGAAATCGGTCACCGCGGTGGTGTTGGCGAACACGCGCAGGTGCCCGCGCAGGCCGCCGCCGTACTCGAGCAGGTCGGCGCGCAGCTGTTCGGTCTGGTGCAGCACGAGGCGCGCGTGGTGCAGGAAGGCTTCGCCCGGCGGCAGCAGCCGCACGCCGCGGGCTTCTCGCTGCAACAGCTGAAGGCCCGCCTGTGTTTCCAGCGCCTTGATGCGCGCACTCGCGGCGGCCAGCGACAGGTGCTGGCGTTCGGCGGCCCGAGTGAGGTTGCCGAGTTCGGCCGTGGCCACGAACAGCCGCAGGTCGGTGAGATCGAAAAGCATGAGGCGATGTTATGCGCCGAGCCTTCGGAAATACAGAAGGCTGGGTTCCGAAATCGCAGATTGCGCGCAGGAGGAGGGCGAACGACCATGCGGCCATGGAGACACCACACATGAGATTCCGCCTACGTGCGCTGCTGTCGCTGGCTGCGGCAGCGCTTCTGATCCCGACGGGCCCGGCGAGCGCCCAGCCGTATCCCTCGCGCCCCATCACATTGGTCGTGCCGCAGGCCGCCGGAGGCACCAACGACATCGTCGGGCGCCTCGTGGGCCAGAAGCTCGGCGAGGTGATGAACAGCGCCAGCGTGGTGGTCGACAACCGTCCCGGTGCGGGCGGCAACATCGGTACGCAGCTTGTCGCCAAGGGGCCGAAGGACGGCTACACGCTGCTCATGACCATCAGCAGCAGCCAGGCGATCAACCCGGCGCTGTACAGGAACCCGGGCTTCGACCCGGTGAAGGACTTCAAGCCCGTCGGCCTGATCGGCGCCGTGCCCAACGTGCTGCTGGTCAATCCCACGTTCCCGGCGAAGGACCTCGCGGAGTTCCTGAAGCTCGCACGGCAGAAGGGTGCCAACTACCAGTACGCCTCGGCCGGCAACGGCACGCTCAACCACCTGCTCGGCGAAATGCTCAACAGCATGGCCGGCATCTCGCTGCAGCACGTGCCGTACAAGGGCGTGGCGCCCGCGCTCAACGACGTGCTGGGCGGGCAACTGCCGATCGTGTTCGCGAGCCTGCCTTCTGCGCTCTCGCACATCAAGGCCGGCAAGCTGCGCGCGCTGGCCGTGAGCGGCGACAAGCGCTCGGCCGTGCTGCCCGACGTGCCGACCATCGCCGAGGCGGTGCCAGGCTACAACGGCACATTGTGGATCGGCCTGTTCGCACCCGCAGGCGTGCCGGCCGACGTGTTGGCGACCTTGCAGGACGCCACGCGCAAGGCGCTCGCCTCGAAGGACCTGCGCGACAAGCTCGAACAGCAGGGCGTCGAGATCGCGGCGCCGACTTCTCCCGAGCAGTTCGCGGCGCTGCTGCAGGGCGATCTCGCCAAGTGGGCGCGCATCGTCAAGGCCTCCGGCGCTGCGGTCGATTGAAGGAAGCCCCATGAGCAACGACAACCACACGGCGCCTTCCATGATCGACAGCGAGGCGCTGGCCAGGCTGCAGGCCTGGCAGGGCCGCAGCGAAACGCTGGCCGACGACATCACCGCCGCACCCGTGCGCGCGCTCTCCGCGACGCTCGATCGCGACGATCCGCTGCCGCAGGCCGGCACGCGCCTGCCCGAGCTGTGGCACTGGCTCTACTTCCTGCCGCACCATCGCCAGTCCGAGATCGGCGACGACGGCCATGCGAAGCGCGGCGGCTTCCTGCCGCCCGTGCCGCTGCCGCGCCGCATGTGGGCCGGCGGGCGGCTCAACTGGGAGGCGGGCAATCCGCTGCAGGTCGGCGACAAGGTGGAGCGCACCTCGACCATCGCCTCGGTCACGCACAAGGCGGGCCGCACCGGCGAGCTGGTGTTCGTGCTCGTGCGCCATGAGGTGCGCAACGAGCGCGGCCTCGCGCTGACCGAGGAGCACGACATCGTCTACCGCGCCGCCGCCGCGCCTGGCGAGAAGGCCCCGCCGCCCACGCCCGCGCCGAAAGACGCTGCCTTCAGCCGCGACATTGCGCCCGACGACGTGCTGCTGTTCCGCTACTCCGCGCTGACCTTCAACGGCCACCGCATCCACTACGACCGCCGCTACGTGACGCAGGTCGAGGGCTACCCGGGCCTGATCGTGCATGGCCCGCTGATCGCGACGCTGCTGGTCGACCTGCTTCGCCGCAACGTGCCGGGCGCGCTGCTCGCGCGCTTCGAATTTCGCGCCGTGCGCCCGACCTTCGACATCGCGCCGTTCCGCGTGCACGGCAAGCCGGACGCCGATGGAAAGACATTCAGCCTCTGGGGCGAAGACGCCGACGGCTGGCTCACGATGCAGGCCACGGCCGTACTCGCCTGACAAGAGAAGGAACACATGACAAGACCCCTGGACGGCATCACCGTCATCTCGCTCGAACACGCGATTGCCGCACCGTTCTGCACCCGCCAGCTGGCCGACCTCGGCGCCCGAGTCATCAAGGTGGAGCGCCCCGAGGTAGGCGACTTCGCGCGGGCCTACGACGCCCGCGTGGCCGGCGAGGCCTCGCACTTCGTGTGGGTGAATCGCTCAAAGGAAAGCCTCACGCTCGACCTCAAGCAGCCCGCCGCGCTCGCGGTCCTGCAGGAGCTGCTGGCCGGCGCCGACGTGCTGGTGCAGAACCTCGCACCCGGGGCCTCGGCGCGCATGGGGCTCGGCGCCGAGGCGCTGCAGGCGAAGCATCCGCGGCTCATCGTCTGCGACATCTCGGGCTACGGCGAAGACGGCCCGTACCGCGACAAGAAGGCCTACGACCTGCTGATCCAGAGCGAAGCCGGCTTCCTGTCGGTCACGGGCACGCCCAACGATCCGTGCAAGTCGGGCAACTCCATCGCCGACATCGCAGCGGGCATGTATGCGTACACCGGCATCCTCGCGGCGCTGCTGCAGCGCGGCAAGACCGGCAAGGGCTCGCACATCGACGTGTCGATGCTCGAATCGCTCGCCGAGTGGATGGGTTATCCGATGTACTACGCGTACGAAGGCGCGGCGCCGCCGCCACGCAGCGCCGCTTCGCACGCGACCATCTATCCCTATGGCCCGTTCCCCGTCGGCGATGGCGGCACGGTGATGCTGGGCCTGCAGAATGAACGCGAATGGCGCACCTTCTGCGAGAAGGTGCTGCTGCAGACCGGGCTCGCGGCCGATGCGCGCTTCGACAGCAATGCGCGGCGCAACGACAACCGCGAGGCTCTGCGCTCAATCATCGTCGAGACCTTCGGCGCGCTGAGCACCGCGCAGGTGCTGGAACGGCTCGACGCGGCGCAGATCGCCAACGCCCGCATGAACGACATGGCCGGGCTGTGGGCCCATCCGCAGTTGCAGGCACGCGAGCGCTGGCGGCAGGTGGGGTCTCCGGCCGGAAACATCCCGGCCCTGCTGCCGGCCGGCCGGCAGAGCGCGTTCGACTACCGCATGGACCCGATCCCGGCGGTGGGCGAGCACTCCGACGCCATCCTGCGCAGCCTCGGCCGCAGCGAGGCGGACATCGCGGCGCTGCGCGAGGCAGGGGCGGTGTGAGCGTGCCATTGGCTCCGCTTGCTCTCGCGCGCGCCTTTCTCTTCGTGCCGGCCGACCGGCCCGAGCGCCATGCGCGGGCACTGGCGACCGGTGCGGGCGGCGTGATCGTCGATCTCGAAGACGCGGTGGCGCCCGAGCGCAAGGTGGCGGCGCGCGAGGCGCTCGCCGCCTCGTTCGCCAAGCTGCCCGAGATCGACCGGCAACGCCTGCTGGTGCGCATCAATGCCGCCGGCACGCCGTGGCATGAAGACGATTGCGCGCAGGTCGGCGCACTGGCGGCGCAAGGCTTGATTGCCGGCGTCGTGCTGCCCAAGGCGGAGCGCGCGGCTCATCTGTCCAGGATTGCGGAAGCCATCGGCCCGAAGGGCGTGCTGGTGCCGTTGATCGAGTCGGCTGAAGGCCTGTCGGCGGTCGATGAGCTCGCGGCTGGCCCGCAGGTGCTGCGCCTGGCGTTCGGCAACCTGGATTTCCAGGCCGACCTCGGCCTGGCCTGCGATGCGGACGAAGCCGAACTCGTGCCGGTGCGCCTCGCGCTGCTGCTGGCCTCGCGCCGCGCCGGCCTGCCCGCGCCCATCGACGGCGTGACGCCCGACTGGCGCGATGCGCCAAGGCTTGCGGCCGACACCGCACGCGCCCGGCGCGGCGGCTTCGGCGCCAAGCTGTGCATCCACCCCGATCAGGTCGCGCCGGTGCACGCCGCGCTCGGCCCGAGCGCCGACGAAGTGGCATGGGCCCGTCGCGTGATCGATGCCGTGCGCGCAGCCGGCGGCGGAGTCGTCAGCCTGGACGGCCGCATGGTCGACGCGCCCGTGGTGCGCCTGGCCGAACGCCTGCTCGCGCTCGAACATCCGTAAATAAATAACCCCCAGAAGGAGACAACGAAGTGACAGCAACGAAGACCTGGAAATCCAAGGCCCTGCTCGCGGCCGCGGCGAGCGCCTGCCTGCTTGCCTTTCAGTCACCGGCGGCCGCACAGGCTGCGTGGCCCGACAAGCCCGTCACCCTGGTCGTGCCGTACTCCGCCGGCGGCCCGACGGACGTGGTGGCGCGCATGCTGGCCATTCCCATGGGCAAGTCGCTGGGCCAGACCGTGATCGTCGAGAACACGGTGGGCGCGGGCGGCACCATCGCGCCCACGCGGGTGGCCAAGGCGGCGCCCAACGGCTACACCATCCTGATCCATCACATGGGCATGGCCACCGCGCCCGCGCTCTACAAGAAGCTCAACTACGACCCGTTGAAAGATTTCGAATACATCGGCCAGGTGATGGACGTGCCGATGACGCTGCTGTCGCGCAAGGACTTCCCCGCCAACAACTACCAGGAGCTGCTGGCTTACGTGAAGGCCCACAAGGACAAGGTGACGCTGGCCAATGCGGGCGTGGGCGCGGTGTCGCAGCTGTGCGGCCTGCTGTTCATGAACCAGATCGGCGTTCAGCTGACCACCGTGCCCTACAAGGGCGCGGGCCCGGCGCTCAACGACCTCATGGGCGGGCAGGTCGACCTGCTGTGCGACCAGACCACGCAGACCGCGCCGGTCATCAAGGACGGCAATCGCGTGAAGGTGTTCGGCGTGACCACGCCAAGGCGGCTGTCGAGCATGCCGACCATTCCCACGCTCGACGAACAGGGGCTCAAGGGCTTCGACGTGAAGGTGTGGCACGGCATCTACGCGCCCAAGGGCACGCCGCCCGCAGTGCTCGAGAAGCTCAACGTCGCCCTGCGCGCCGCGCTGCAGGACGACATGGTCAAGCACCGGCTGGCCGAACTCAGCTCGGAGATCGTGCCGCTCGACAAGCAGACGCCGGAAGGCCTGCGCACGCACCTCGCGGCGGAGATCGAGAAATGGGGCAAGGTGATCCGCGCAGCGGGCGTGCAGGCGGATTGAATCTCTCAGGCGGGCGGTGTCTGCGGCTGCGCCCGCAGCGTCTCGTCGAACAGCGCGAGCAGGTGCCGCGCGAACACCTCCATGTTCCTCGGACGGTCCGTGTCGCCGGTCTCGATAGTCCGGCTCACCGTGACCCCACCGACCACGGCGACGCACACGTGCCCCGGCGCATCGCCATACGGACTGCCCGACGGGCCGGCCGCACCGCTTTCGGCGATGCCCCAAGTCGTGTGATGGGTGTCGCGCACCCGGCCTGCCACGAGCCGGGCGTAGGGCTCGGTTTCCCCGCGCATGCCGGCCATGTCTTCCGCGGTCAGGCCCAGCAGCGCGCGGCCGGCGCGCCGCGAATAGACGACCGCGCCGCCGCGGAAGTAGGCCGATGCACCGGGAATGGCGAGCAGGGCGGCAGACACGAGGCCGCCGGCCGAAGACTCGACGACCGACACCGTCTGGCCCCGCGCGCGCAGCGTTTCGCCGACGCGCGCGGCCAGTACGGACAGAAGTTCGGGCAGGGGAACGGCGCTCATGGCGTCTTGAAGGGCGTGCCCGGACGCGTCACGTAGGCCGGCGCGCGCTCGTGGCTCGCGGTACTGCCGTATACCGTATCCGCCGGGTAATACTCGGCCTGCAGCTGCACCCGGGCGGCGGCTTCATCGCCGGCGGTGTGGGCGATGAAGGCCAGCATCAGATCGGTACCGGCCGATACCCCCGCCGATGTCCAGACGTTGCCGTCCTGCACGAAGCGCTGCTCGACCACCTTCACGTCGCCCAGTGCGCGCAGGCGGTCCAGCGATCCCCAGTGCGTGGTGGCGGTCTTGCCCGAGAGCAGCCCGGCCGCGTGCAGCACGAAGGCGCCGGTGCATACCGACATCAGCGTTTGGCATCCCGGCGCCTGGTCGGCGAGGAAACGGGTCATTGCGGGATTGTCGACCTCGCGTCGCGTGCCCATGCCGCCGGGCACCAGCAGATGATCGAGCGGCGGGCAGTCAGCGAAGGACACGTGCGGGTTGATGGACAGCCCCTTGGCGCAGACCACCGGTTCGCGCTTTTCGGCCACGATCAGGCAATGCTCGGGACCGCCGGCCAGCTTGCTCCACATGGTGAGCATTTCCCAGGGGCCGACAAAGTCGAGTTCCTCGACCTCGGGGAAGACGATGATCCCGAAATTCATACTTTCGACTCCTTGGTAATAAGGTTGGCGATGACGCTTGCGCGAGAGCGTACAGATGCGAGGATAGAGCCCGGGCACGAAGGTCGCTTCGTGACAGCTGGTTGCAAGCTCGGCTCAGTGTTTTCCTCAGAGGACCACGGCTTGAAACTCGCTAGAGTGAAGGCGGCCGTTCAGGCTTTTGCTATGTACATAAAGGAAATCTCATGAGCAAGAAAGTTGCATATGTCACCGGAGGCATGGGTGGCATCGGAACTGCCATCTGCCAGCGTCTGCACAAGGACGGGTTCACCGTGGTCGCCGGATGCGGCCCCACGCGCGACCACGCCAAGTGGCTGGCCGAACAGAAAGCCGAAGGCTTCGAGTTCCATGCGTCGGTCGGCAATGTCGGCGACTGGCAATCCACCGTCGAGGCCTTCTCCGCCGCCAAGGCCGCGCACGGCCCGATCGACGTGCTGGTCAACAACGCCGGCATCACGCGGGACCGCATGTTCCTCAAGATGACACCCGAGGACTGGAGCGCGGTGATCGAGACCAACCTCAACAGCATGTTCAACGTCACCAAGCAGGTGGTGGGCGACATGGTCGAGAAGGGCTGGGGCCGCATCATCAACATCAGCTCGGTCAACGGCGCCAAGGGCCAGGCGGGCCAGACCAACTACTCGGCGGCCAAGGCCGGCATGCACGGCTTCACCATGGCGCTGGCGCAGGAGCTGGCCAGCAAGGGCGTGACGGTCAACACCGTGAGCCCGGGCTACATCGGCACCGACATGGTCAAGGCCATCCGACAGGAAGTGCTCGACAAGATCGTCGCCACCATCCCGGTCAAGCGCCTGGGCGAACCGAGCGAAATCGCCTCCATCATCGCGTGGCTCGCCACCGACGAGGGCGGCTACAGCACGGGGGCCGACTTCTCGGTCAACGGCGGCCTGCACATGCACTGAGCATGCGGACCTGTACCTGATCGACAAGACCCGCTTCGGCGGGTTTTTTCATTTCATCGATGCGGGTTCCACGGATAGAAAGCGGCCGATATGCGTCCTACAGTTTCCAAACCCTCCGGAAGGCAAGCCATGGAAAGCACAACAACCACACCCGCCAGAAAGCTCCCGATCTACCGTTCCCTCTACGTGCAGGTGATCACCGCGGTGATCATCGGCGTGCTGCTCGGCTACTTCTACCCGGCGACGGGCGAGGCGATGAAGCCGCTGGGCGACGGCTTCATCAAGCTGATCAAGATGATCATCGCGCCGATCATCTTCTGCACGGTGGTGGTGGGCATCGCCGGCATGGAGGACATGAAGAAGGTAGGCAAGACCGGCGGGCTGGCGCTGCTGTACTTCGAGATCGTCAGCAGTATCGCGCTGCTGGTCGGCCTGGTGCTGGTGAACCTGCTCAAACCCGGCGCCGGCATGAACATCGACCCGGCCACGCTCGACACCAAGAGCATCGCGGCCTACACCGGCCCGGGAAAGATGACCGGCACGGTCGACTTCCTGCTCAACGTCATTCCGAGCACGGTGGTCGACGCCTTCGCCAAGGGCGAGATCCTGCAGGTGCTGCTGATCGCGGTGCTGTTCGGCTTCGCGCTGCACCGCTTCGGCGGCCGCGGCACGCTGGTGTTCGACGTGATCGAGAAAGGCTCGCACGTGCTCTTCGGCATCGTCAACTACATCATGAAGCTCGCGCCCATCGGCGCCTTCGGTGCGATGGCATTCACCATCGGCAAGTACGGCCTGGGCAGCCTGTTCTCGCTCGGCAAGCTGATGGGCACCTTCTACCTGACCTGCCTGCTGTTCATCTTCGTGGTGCTGGGACTCATCGCGCGCTTCCACGGCTTCAGCATCTGGAAGTTCATCAAGTACATCAAGGAAGAGCTGCTGATCGTGCTGGGCACGTCGTCGAGCGAATCGGTGCTGCCGCGCATGATGGAGAAGATGGAGAACCTGGGCGCCAACAAGACCTGCGTGGGCCTCGTCATTCCCACCGGCTACTCGTTCAATCTCGACGGCACGTCGATCTACCTGACCATGGCGGCCGTGTTCATCGCACAGGCCACCAACACGCCGATGACGCTCACGCAGGAGATCACCCTGCTGGCCGTGCTGCTGCTCACCTCGAAGGGTGCGGCGGGCGTCACGGGCAGCGGCTTCATCGTGCTGGCGGCCACGCTGTCGGCCGTGGGGCACGTGCCGGTGGCGGGCCTTGCGCTGATCCTGGGCATCGACCGCTTCATGTCGGAAGCCCGCGCGCTGACCAACCTGATCGGCAACGGCGTCGCCACCATCGTGGTGGCCAAGTGGACCCATGAGCTCGACGAGACACGGCTGCAGGCTGGACTCAACAACGAGAGCTGGGTCGAGGCGCAGGAACCCGAGGCGCTCGACGCGGCGCGCAGCAGCAAGATGGCTGGTTGAGGCTGAACTTTTTGCATATGTGATTCGGGGGTGCTCACGCCGACGGGGGACATTCGCGCAGGGGAGCACCCGGTGGCCTGTGCACGCCCCCCCCGAAGAAGAGTCCGAAAAAGAGCCCCTCAAAGAAGGCCGTGTGAAATAAAAGGCCAGACATCGTTCCTGCAGAATGCAGCGATGCCCCACAGCGTCTCCCTCATCAACACGATAGCCGCCGGCCTGGGGCTGGCGCTCGTGCTCGGGTTCCTGGCAGCCAGGCTGCGGCTGCCGGCGCTGGTCGGCTACCTGCTGGCCGGCGTGATCATCGGCCCGTTCACACCGGGCTTCGTGGCCGACGCAGGCATTGCCGCGCAGCTTGCCGAAATCGGCGTGATGCTGCTGATGTTCGGCGTCGGCCTTCATTTTTCCCTCGACGACCTGCTGGCCGTGCGCAAGATCGCGCTGCCCGGTGCGCTCGCGCAGATCGCCGTGGCCACGCTGCTCGGCGGCGGGCTCGCCCTGTGGTGGGGCTGGAGCCCCGGCGCGGCGCTGGTGTTCGGGCTGGCATTGTCGGTGGCCAGCACCGTCGTGCTGCTGCGCGCACTCGAAAGCCTGGGCATCCTCGATTCCTTCACCGGCCGCATCGCCGTCGGCTGGCTCGTGGTCGAAGACCTGGCCATGGTGCTGGTGCTCGTGCTGCTGCCGCCGCTGGCGGGCGCGCTGGGCGGCCAGAGCGCGCAGGCCGGGCCGGGCGATCCGCTGTGGCAGACGCTGGGCCTCACGCTGCTGCAGGTCGGCGGTTTCGTCGCGCTGATGCTGGTGGTCGGGCGGCGCGTGTTCCCGTGGATCCTCTGGCAGGTCGCGCGCACCGGCTCGCGCGAACTGTTCACGCTGTGCGTGGTGGCCGCCGCCGTGAGCATCGCCTTCGCCTCGGCGGCGCTGTTCGGCGTGTCCTTCGCGCTGGGTGCTTTCTTTGCCGGCATGGTGATGCGCGAGTCGCAGTTCGCCCATCGCGCTGCGCAGGAGTCGTTGCCGCTGCGCGATGCCTTCGCAGTGCTGTTCTTCGTGTCGGTCGGCATGCTGTTCGATCCCTCGGTGCTGATCGAGCGGCCGCTGCAGGTGTTGGCGGTGGTGCTGGTCATCGTGCTGGGCAAGTCGCTCGCGGCTTGCGCGCTGGTGCTGGTGTTCCGATACCCGCTGGGCACCGCGCTCACGGTGAGCGCCAGCCTCGCGCAGATCGGCGAGTTCTCGTTCATCCTGGCCGGGCTGGGCGTATCGCTGGGCCTGCTGCCGGTGGAAGGGCAGAGCCTGGTGCTGGCGGGCGCGCTGATCTCCATTGCCACCAACCCGCTGTGGTTCAGCCTGATCGTGCCGATGCAGAAGTGGCTGCACGCCCATTCCTCCTTCGCGCGCGGACTCGAATCGCGCGATGACCCGCTGGCCGAACTGCCCATGACCACCGAGGCGAAATACCTCTCGCGGCAGGTGGTGCTCGTGGGCTACGGCCGCGTGGGGCGCCGCATCGCGGCCGAACTCGACGCGCACGACATCCCGTATGTGGTGGCCGAGCAGAACCGCGAACTGGTCGAGAGGCTGCGCGAGGCCGGTACGCCGGCCGTGTGGGGCGACGCGGCCGATCCGGCCGTGCTGATCCAGGCGCACATTGCGCGTGCCCGCGTGCTGGTGGTGGCCACGCCCGACGCCATGAACGTGCGACAGATGATGGAGACGGCCCGCACGCTCAACCCCACCATCCAGACCGTGATCCGCAGCCACAACGAGCAGGAGGCCCGGCTGCTCACGCAGGAGACTTCCGCCACCGTGTTCCTGGGCGAACAGGAACTGGCCCAGGCCATGGCGCGCGACGTGGTCCAGCGGGCCGTGTCGATGGCCGTGCCTGCTTGACGCCCGTGCCGTCAGAGGTCTTCGATGACCAGCGTGCGGTATCGCTGGGCGATGGAATAGGGCACCGTGCGCACCAGTTCCATCAGGCGTTCGGCCGTCGCGCTGTCGCGGGTCCTGACCAGCAGGCCGGTGTGGCCTTCGTTCGCCAGCTTGGTAAAGGCGCGTACGGTCGCGGCATCGGTGCCGGCGGACGGCAACGGATCGTCGGAGCTTTTCACGGTCGGGGTGATCTCGGCCAGCACCGTTTGCGCGGGAAGCAGGTAGACCTCGTCCCCACTCATGCCTTTTTCGATCAGGCGGTGACCGATGCGGTTGGCATCTTCTGCGCTCGGAAACATCACCATCGAGTAGCCGGTCGGGTAAAAGGCGCCGCCGATGCTCGACCGCATGTTCGGTTCAAGAGTGAAATGCTTCATGATGCCTCCTGGCTCTTTTGAGGTTCTTCGAAGATCCCTGACTACAACATTAGGCCGCGCGCGGGTCGGGCTCTGTAGGAGAACCCCGAAAGCACTGTCAACCGCATGCGTTCCCCGCCCATTCAGGACAGACCATCCCGTCACGCCCATTTCCATGTCCTTATCAAGAAACGTCGCACTCACCGTCCATGAACTGGAAGCGGGCGAGTTCTATTGGGTGCTGATGGAGGCGGTCGACGACACGCCGGGCGAAACCTCCCACGTCTACATGCCGCTGGAGGCCGCCCAGGATCCCTACGCCACCTACTCGAATGCGCTGGTGGCGGGCGTGGCCGTGCTGCGGCGGCTGTTCGGACCCGACGGGAAGCCCGCCTGAAGTTCTGGCGCAATGCGGCTTGCCGCAGGCCGTTCCCTATAATCCCGCCCGCCCTGGTGTGTCAGTTCTTATTAACTGACTTGCGCCAGGCAACACGGTTCGAAGGTGCCCCGCACGCCATGTGATGGCCACGGGGTTAAACGGGAAGCAGGTGCGCTGCGTCGATCTTGACGCGTCAATTCCTGCGCTGCCCCCGCAACGGTCGGCGGATCTGGAAACCCTCACGCCCATGCCTGCTTCCACGCAGGCATGGGCAGCCACTGCGCATCGGCGTGGGAAGGCGAGGGTTTCGGCCGCGGTGTGCAATCCCACAGCACACCGCGGCGCTCCGCGAGCCCGGATACCGGCCTTCGCAACCGCCTTCGGACGCTGCGGGAGTGCGTGTCCGGGCCTGCCGCCTCGCGCTCGCGCGGACCGCCGCAGTCCCTTCGCCTCTTCCGTTGCTTCCTCTATCGGTCGGGAGCCTGCGGGGACGCAGGTCGCAGGAGAGATCAAATGGGTCAGCAAGCATCGCCGGCGCGCGATTGCATGGGTACGCCGCTGCGTTGGGCGCGCCTTTCGGGTTTCTCATTGGGCTTGGGGCTGGCCTTCGGGCCTTCCGCCGGCTTCGCGCAATCGCCGGATGAAGCGGCCGGCAGCGGCCATGGTTTGAGGCCGGTGCAGGTCGAGGCCGAGCGGCACACGCCGCTGGCCATCGACGAACCCTCGTACACCGGCAGCCGCCTCGGCCTCACGCCGCTGGAAACGCCGGCCAGCATCGAGGTGCTGACGGGCGACACCATCCGCGCGCGCGGCGACGTCTCGGTGATCGACGCCGCTACCCGCGCCACCGGCATCACCGGCTCGCCCGGCCCCGGCAACGGCGGCACCGCCATGGCCGCGCGCGGCTTCTCGGGCCACGGCTCGGTGATGCAGCTGTTCGACGGCACGCGCCTGTATGCGGGCGCGGGCACCGTCACCTTTCCGTTCGACACCTGGTCGGTCGATCGCATCGAGGTGCTGCGCGGCGCGGCCTCGGTGATGTACGGCGAGGGCGCCATCGGCGGCGCGATCAACGTGGTGCCCAGGAAGCCCACGCGCGGCCCGATCCGCAACGAGGCGCTCGATACGCTCGGCTCCGACGCCACCCGCCAGGTGGCCTTCGGCAGCGGCGGGGCGATCGACGACAGGCTCTCGTACCGCTTCGACATCAGCCACCGCGCCACCGACGGTTTCATGCAGCGCGGGGAGGCCGAGAGCCTCGCCGTGGGCGCGGCCGTGCGGCTCGACGTGTCGCGGCAGCTGCAGTTCACGCTGTCGCACGACGAAGGCAGCCAGTCGCCGCAGCGCTACTACGGCGTGCCGCTGATCGACGGCCGCCTGGGCAGCCAGACGCTGCGCCAGAACTACAACGTGGACGACGCCGAGATCAAGTACCGCGACAAGTGGACCCGGCTCGACGCGCAGTGGACGCCCAACGATGCCGTCACCGTGCGCAACCAGCTCTACCGGCTGGAGAGCAAGCGCCACTGGCGCAACAGCGAAACCTACACCTACAACGCCGCCACGCGGCGCGTGACGCGCGGCGACTACCTGGAGATCGGCCATGACCAGGAGCAGATCGGCAACCGCACCGACGCCACCTTCAGGCATGGTCTGTTCGGCCTGGCCAACCAGGTGCTGGTGGGCTTCGATGCGAACCGCATCGACTTCACGCACACCAACGACTCGCCCTATGGCGGCCGCTCGGTGGTCGACCCCTTCGTCTTCAACCCCGGCTACTACGCTTCGCCCGTGGCCTACACGCCGCGCTACAAGACCAGGACCAGCACCTACGCCTTCTTCGCCGAGGACAAGCTGGCCTTCAACCAGCAGTGGTCGGTGGTGGGCAGCCTGCGCTGGGATCACGCGAAGATCGCGCGCACCGACCTGTTGAACGCCGCCAACAGCTTCGGCAAGACCTTCGAGTACGCCACCGGCCGACTCGGCGTGGTCTATGCGCCCGATGTGTCGCAGTCTTTCTATGCACATGTGGCGCGCGCGGCCGATCCGCTGGGCTCGCTGGTCACGACCTCGACTTCGCAGGCGGCCTTCGACCTCAGCACCGGCAAGCAGGTCGAGGTCGGCTACAAGCGCCAGCTGGCCGACAACCGCGGTGCCTGGACGGTGGCGGCCTATCGCATCGAGAAGAACAAGCTGCTCTCGCGCGACGCGACCGACCCGACCATCACCCAGCAGATCGGCAAGCAGTCGTCCGAAGGCGTCGAGGCCACGCTCGACCTGGCATTGACATCCACGCTGAGGCTCGAAGCCAACGTCGCCAAGCTGCGTGCGCGCTACGACGACTTCAATGAGCTGGTCGGCCAGTCGCTGGTCTCGCGCACGGGCAACACGCCCACAGGCGTGCCCGAGGAGGCAGCCAACCTGTGGCTCAACTGGCGCTTCATGCCGCAGTGGGAGGCTGAGTTCGGCGTGCGCTACGTCGGCCCGCGCCAGGCCGACACGGCCAACTCGCGCAAGATCGGTTCCTACACGGTGGCCGACGCAGGCGTGAGCTGGCAGGCGAACCCGTCGCTCAAGCTCGCGCTGCGCGCCTACAACCTGGCGGACCGGCGCTATCCGGTGTCGTTCTCGAACGGCGGCAACCAGTGGCTGCTGGGGCGGCCGCGCTCGTTCGAGCTGTCGGCGCTGGTCAACTTCTGAGCAGTGCCCTCATGACCTCTGCATGGCGCCGCGCCTGGCCGCGAATTCGGCACTGGCTCTACTGGACGCATCGATGGCTGGGCATCGGCGGTTGCCTGCTGTTCGCCATGTGGTTCGTCTCGGGCGTGGTGATGATGTACGTGGGGTATCCCAACCTCACGGACGAAGAGCGGCTGGCGGGGCTCGCGCCGCTGCGCTTCGGGCAGGCGGCGGTGTCGCCCGCTGCCGCGCTCGATCGACTACCCCAGCCGCCGCGGCGCATGGTGCTGGAGATGCAGGGCGGCGACAGCCCCGAACCGGTGTGGCGCATCGTCGATGCGCGCGGCGGCCGGCACACCGTCTCGGCGCGCGACGGCCATGTGCCCGGCCCGGTCGATGCCGCGCAGGCCCAGGCCATCGCGCGAGCTTTCTCGGGCCGTGCCGGTGCGCACTGGGCCGAGACGCTGGAGCGCGACCAGTGGACCGTGCCGCAAGGCCTGGACCCGCTGCGCCCGCTGCACCGCATCGAGGTCGGCGACGCGGCCGGCACCGAGCTGTATGTGTCCTCGCGCAACGGCGAGGTGGTGCGCGACACCACGCGCTCGGAACGCTTGTGGAACTGGCTTGGCTGCGTGCCGCACTGGATCTACTTCACGCCGCTGCGCGCCGATCCGCCGCTGTGGCACGACGTGGTGGTGTGGCTGTCGGGGGCGTGCATCGTCTCGGCCGTGACGGGCATCGTCATCGGCATCCTGCGGGTGCGCTTGCGGCGGCGATTCCGCAACGGCGCGGTCACGCCGTACACCGGCTGGATGGCGTGGCACCACATTGCGGGGCTGATCGGTGGTTTCTTCGTGCTGACGTGGATCGTCAGCGGCTGGCTGTCGATGAACCCCAATGGCTGGTTCCAGCGCGGACCGGTCGATGCGGCGGTGATGGCGCGCTACACGGGCGCCGGCACATCGCCGTTCCCATGGCCACCGGCTTCGCTGCAGACCGGCGAGGGCGCTGCCGCACCGCGCGAAGCCGTGCTGTTGTGGTTCGACGGCAAGCCGCTGCTGCAGCTGCGCGATGCGCAGGCCCACGTTCGCGTGATCGACGCTGCCACCGGCGCGATTGCATCGATAAGCCGCGAAGACATCCTGCGCGCCGCCCCACGCCTGCGGCCCGGATCGGCCGTCACGCAGGCCACGCTCCAGACCCGCGAAGACTTCCATTGGTACGGCCACCACCGCGAGCGCATCGTGCCCGTATGGCGGCTTCAGTTCGACGACTCGGCGCGCAGCTGGATCTACATCGACCCCGCGAGCGGGCAGGTCGTCGGCAGCAACGACAGCAATTCGCGCCTGCGCCGCTGGCTCTTCAACGCGGCGCACAGCCTCGACTTTCCCTGGCTCATCCAGTACCGGCCGGCCTGGGACATCGTGATGTGGCTGCTGTCGATCATCGGCGCCGTGGCCTCGGCCAGCGGCGTGGTGATCGGCTGGCGGCGGTTGCTGCGCAAGCCTCGCTCGTCGGCCGTGCCGGGAGCGCAGCCCGTGCTTCGGCGTTCATGACAGGGGCTTGCGCGAGCCGGCCCATCCACCAACAATCAACTTTCGCACTGCGGTGCATTTCAGGAGGTGCTCGATGCACATCGAACCAGGTCTCGTCGACGGATCCAAGATTTTCCTCAGCTACGCGACGGCGGCAGCCGCTCTCGCCTACACCGGCAAGGTCGCGTTCCAGATGCTCATGAAGGACGGGCCCGCCGCGCTGGTGCTGCGTTCCGTCATCGCGGTGGCGCTGGTGTTCTGCTTCTTCGAGGTGTTCCCGCACCATCCGGTGGGCGTGTCCGAGGTGCACCTGATCCTGGGCACCACGCTGCTGTTGGTGTTCGGGCTGGCGCCCGCGGCCATCGGGCTGGCGGGCGGGCTGCTCGTGCAGGGCCTGTTCTTCGAGCCGCAGGATCTGCCGCAGTACGGCATGAACGTCACCACGCTGCTGGTGCCGCTGTTCGCCACTTCCGCGCTGGCCCGCCGGATCATTCCCGAAAAGCTGGCCTACGTGGACATCGGCTACCAGCAGGCCTTCAAGCTCTCGGTGGCCTACCAGGGCGGCATCGTGGTCTGGGTCGGCTTCTGGGCGCTGTACGGACGCGGCACCGGCATCGAGAACCTGGGCCAGATCGCCAGCTTCGGCGCGGCCTACATGACCGTGGTGCTTGTCGAGCCGCTGGTCGACCTGGGCGTGCTGGCTGCGGCCAAGGCCTGGCGCCGGCTGCAGGGCACCGCCTTCGTCGAGCGTCGCCTATACGGCGGCGTCTGATCCGCGTTTTCTCGCACGCGCTTCCTCTTCCCCGAGGGCGCCGCGGCCCACTTCGACGGTGCGCCGCCGGGCGCCCGTCTGCCGCTCATCCATCGCGCCGCCGTCATCGCCGGCGGCGTCTGAAAGATCCTTTCCATGACACAAGCAAACAACGCCAAGATCCCCGTCACCATCGTCACCGGCTTCCTCGGCAGCGGCAAGACCACGCTGCTGCGCCATATCCTCGGCAACGCGGAAGGCCGCCGCATCGCGGTGATCGTCAACGAGTTCGGCGAGCTCGGCATCGACGGCGAGATTCTTCGCGGCTGCGGCATCGGCTGCGACGAGGAAGGCAACGAGCGTGCGGGCGCGCTCTACGAACTGGCCAACGGCTGCGTCTGCTGCACCGTGCAGGAAGAGTTCCTGCCCGTGATGCAGCAGCTGGCCGAGCGCCGCGGCGAGCTCGACGCGGTGCTCATCGAGACCTCCGGCCTCGCGCTGCCCAAGCCGCTGGTGCAGGCCTTCCAGTGGCCCGACATCGCCAATATCTTCACTGTGGATTCGGTGGTCACGGTGGTCGACGGCCCGGCCGCCGCCGCGGGCCAGTTCGCCGAGAACCCGCAGGCCGTGGACGAAGCGCGCCGCGCCGACCCCAACCTCGACCACGAATCGCCGCTGCATGAGCTGTTCGAAGACCAGCTTTCGGCCGCCGACCTCGTGGTGCTCAACAAGACCGACCTGATGGACGACGCCGCGCGGGCCAAGGTCGAGGCGCTGGTGCGCGAGGAGTTGCCGCCCGAAGTGAAGATCGTCGCCGCCACCGAGGGCAGGCTGCCGCTCGCGTTGCTGCTGGGCCAGGGCCGTGAGGCCGAAGCCACCATCCACCTGCGCGAGAGCCACCACGACCATGAGGAAGACCATGATCACGACGAGTTCGACTCGCTCGTGATCGAGCTGCCGCCCGTGGACCGCGACAGCCTGCTGGCTGTGCTGGGCCAACTGGTCGAGCAGCACACCATCTACCGCGTGAAGGGCTTCGTCGCCATTCCGGGCAAGCCGATGCGCCTGCTGGTGCAGGGCGTGGGCCGCCGCTTCGACCACCACTTCGATCGCCGCTGGCGCGATGGCGAGGCGCAGCGCACGCGCCTCGTGTTCATCGGCGAAGACCTTGACGAAGCGATGCTGCGCAAGACGCTGGAAGAGGTGAGCGCAGTCGCCGCCTGACCACCTGAACCGATGCACCTGCTGAGCACCCAGCCCGGACGCTTCGTCGAGGACGACAGCGTCGTCACCCGCCTCGACCAGACGCCGGGCGACATCGTGGTGCTCAGCTCGGCCGACACCACGCTCGCGCTGCTCGCGGCCGCGCGCACTGCGCTGGCGGTCACCGACCCGGGCTACCCGTCGCTGCGGCTGGCCAACCTGATGCACCTGCGCCAGCCGGCCTCGCTCGACCTGTACATCGACGAGGTGCTGCAGCACGCGCGCGTGGTGGTGGTCGACCACCTGGGCGCGGAATCGGCCTGGGCCTACGGACTCCAGCAGCTCGAGAAGCTGGCCAAACGCAAAGGCCAGCAGCTCGCCATGTTCTCCGGCGACCTGCAGGAAGACGAAGACCTGCTCGCGCGCAGCACGGCGCCGCGCGCGTTGAGCCGCCAGCTGTGGCAGTACATGCGCAGCGGCGGAGCGGGCAATGCGATGCAGTTCCTGCGTGCGGTGGCTTTCCACGGCCTTGGCCATGGCGAAGCGCCGCTGCCGCCGCGCAGCCTGCCGCAGGTCGCGCTGCATGTGCCGCAGGGCATGGGCGCGGCGCATGCCGTCGCCGGCATCGACGACCTGCGCGCCGGCTGGCATGCGGGTGCGCAGGTGGTGGCGCTGGTGTTCTATCGCTCGCACCTGCTGTCGGGCAACACGGCGGCCTTCGATGCGCTCGCAGCGGCGCTGAGCGCCCAGGGGCTCAACCCGCTGCCGGTGGCGCTCGATTCGCTGAAAGACCCGCTGTGCCTGTCCACGCTGCGTGCGCTGTGTGTCGAGCATGACGTGCAGCTGGTGCTCAACACCACGGCCTTCGCGGCGCTGGGGCAGGGTGCGCAGGATGAAGATGGCGAAGCCCTGGCCCTGGCCGGCGACGCGCCGGTGCTGCAGGTGATCGTGAGCGGCGGCAACCGCGAGGACTGGCTGGCCGACAGCCAGGGCCTGCGTCCGCGCGACATCGCCATGCAGATCGCGCTGCCCGAGATGGACGGCCGCATCGTCACGCGCGCCGTGAGCTTCAAGGGCCTGTCGCACCGCTGCGAACTCACGCAGACCGAGGTGGTCAGCTACCAGCCCGAGCCGGACCGCATCGCCTTCGTGGCCGAGCTGGCGCGCCGCTGGTGCCGGCTGCGCAGCCTGCGCGCCGACGAGAAGCGCATCGCGCTGATCCTCGCGAACTACCCGGGCAGCGAGGGCCGTATCGGCAGCGGTGTGGGGCTCGACACGCCGGCTTCGGTGATGGCGATCCTGCAGGCGATGGCGGCCGAGGGCTATGCGTTGGGCGAACCCGGCAAGATGCCCGCCAACAGCGATGCGCTGATGCGCAAGCTGCAGGAAGGCATTGCGAACGATCCCGCGCAGTGGGCTGCTCGGCCGGCGTGGCAGAGCTACGGGCTGGGCGACTACCGTGCGCGGCTCGCGTTGCTGCCTGAAGGTATGGCCGACGCCATCGACGCACGCTGGGGCCCGCCCGAGCAGGACCCGATGCTGCGGCGCGATCGCTTCATGATCGCTGGCCTGCGGCTGGGCCGCGTGTTCGTCGGCATCCAGCCCGCGCGCGCGCTGGGTACCTTGGACATGGCCGACTACGCGAGCTACCACGACGCCGAACTGGTGCCGCCGCACAGCTACCTCGCGTTCTATTTTTGGCTGCGCGATGCCTTCGCCATCGACGCGGTCGTGCACGTCGGCAAGCACGGCAACCTCGAATGGCTGCCGGGCAAGAGCATCGCGCTGTCACGGGCCTGCTGGCCCGACGCGATCCTCGGGCCGCTGCCCAACGTGTACCCCTTCATCGTCAACGACCCCGGCGAGGGTGCGCAGGCCAAGCGGCGAACGCAGGCGGTCATCGTCGACCACCTGATGCCGCCGCTCACGCGTGCCGAGAACCACGGGCCGATGCAGGACCTGGAGCGGCAGGTCGACGAGTACTACGACGCGCTGCTGGTCGATGCGCGCCGCGCGAAGGTGCTGCGCGCGCAGATCCTCGCGGCGGTGCGGGCGCAGCATCTGGTCGAAGAGCTGGGCGGCCTGCCGGGCGCGGAAGACGATGCGGTGTTGGCGCGCGTGGATGCCTACCTGTGCGAGCTGAAGGAAACGCAGATCCGCGACGGGCTGCATGTGTTCGGCGCGTCGCCGCGCGAGCGGCTGCGGCGCGACACGCTGCTGGCGCTGGCGCGCTATCCGGCTGCGGACGGTGCGGGCGCGAATGCCGGGCTGCTCGGCGCGTTGTCGCAAGACCTGTTGCCGGGCGAGGCGTTTGACCCGCTCGACATCGACGCGGCACAACCGTGGCTGGGCGCGCGTCCCGCGCTGCTGAAATCGGCGAGCACCGATGCGTGGCGGCATCAGGGTGATACGCGCGAGCGGCTGGAGCTGCTGGCGCAGCGCCTGCTGGAGGACAACACCTGTCCGTCCGACATGCCGCATACCGCTGCGGTGATGGGCCGCGTCGAACAAGACCTCGCCCCCGCGCTCGACGCCTGCGGTGCGCAGGAGCTGCTGCAACTTTCGCGCGCCCTGCAAGGCCGCTTCGTTCCGCCGGGGCCGAGCGGCTCGCCATCGCGCGGCCGGCCCGATGTGCTGCCCACCGGGCGCAATTTCTACGCGGTCGACACCCGTGCCATTCCCACGCCCACAGCCTGGATGCTCGGCCTCAAGTCCGCCGCACAGCTGGTCGAGCGGCACCTGCAGGAGCATGGCGACTACCCGGTGGCGCTGGGCCTCTCGGTCTGGGGCACGGCCACCATGCGCACCGGCGGCGACGATCTGGCGCAGGCCTTCGCCCTCATCGGCGTGCGGCCGAAGTGGGCGCCGGGCAGCCAGCGCGTGGTCGATTTCGAGGTGCTGCCCACGGTCGGCCTCGGCCGTCCGCGCATCGACGTGACGCTGCGCATCTCGGGCTTCTTCCGCGACGCTTTTCCCAATGCCGTGCAGATGTTCGACGCGGCCGTGCAGGCCGTCGCCGCGCAGGAAGACGAAGACGCCGAGCGCAACCCCATCCGCGCGCGCATCCTCAGCGAGGCCGCCGCGCTCGAAGCGCAGGGCGTGGCGCCCGAGGCCGCCCGCACGCAGGCGGGCTGGCGCGTGTTCGGCTCCGCGCCCGGCAGCTACGGCTCCGGCCTGCAACGGCTGTTCGATCATGGCGACTGGCAGACCGACGACGATTTGTCGAACGCCTACGTCGGCGGCAGCGCCCACGCCTACGGCCAGGGCAGCGACGGCGTGCCCGCCACCGGCGCGCTGGTGCGCCGCCTGCGCGCGATGAACGTCGTGCTGCAGAACCAGGACAGCCGCGAGCACGACCTGCTCGACTCCAACGACTACTACCAGTTCCAGGGCGGCATGGCCGCCGCCGTGCGCCACCTGAGCGGGCGGCAGCCGGCCATGTACCACGGCGACCACGGCAACCCGCAGGCGCCGCGCGTGCGCACGCTGAAGGAAGAAATCAGCCGCGTCATCCGCGCGCGCGTGGTCAACCCGAAGTGGATCGACGGAGTGAAGCGCCACGGCTACAAGGGCGCCTTCGAAATGGCCGCGACGTTGGACTACCTGTTCGGCTTCGACGCCACCGCGCGCGTGGTCGGCGACCACCAGTACGCGATGGTGGCGGACGCCTACGTGCTCGACGAAGCCACCCGCGACTTCGTGAACGCGCACAATCCGCGCGCGCTGCACGACATGCTCAGCCGCCTGCTCGAGGCCATGCAGCGCGGCCTGTGGCAATCGCCCGGCGACTACAAGGACCAATTGCAAAACCTGCTTCTCGGCCACGAGCAGCAGATGGAAGGACTTTCGCGATGACCACTGCCGCCCCGATGCCGGTGCCTTTTCCCTTTGCCGCGATCGCGGGCCAGCCGCAGCTGCGCCAGGCACTGCTGCTGGCCGCAGTCGATCCGGGCCTTGGCGGCGTGCTGATCGAAGGGCCGCGCGGCACCGCCAAGACCACCGCTGCGCGCGCGCTGGCAGAGCTGCTGCCGGGCGCGCCTTTTGTCACGCTGCCGCTGGGCGCGAGCCTTGAAAGCCTCGTGGGCACGCTCGACCTCGGGCAGGCGCTGGCCGGCCACGAACTGAAGTTCGCGCCCGGCCTGCTGGCGCGCGCGCACGGTGGCGTGCTGTACGTCGACGAGATCAACCTGCTGCCTGACGCGCTGATCGACTCGCTGCTCGACGCGGCGGCCAGCGGCGTCAACGTGGTGGAGCGCGACGGAATTTCCCACCGGCATGCCGCGCGCTTCGTGCTGGTCGGCACCATGAACCCGGAAGAGGGCACGCTGCGCCCGCAGCTGCTCGACCGCTTCGGCCTGTGCGTGCAGCTGCGCAACATCGAGGATGCCGCAGAGCGGCAGGCCATCGTGCGTGCGCGGCTGGCTTTCGATGCCGATCCGCAGGGCTTTCGCACGACGCATGCGAAGGCGCAAGCCGAACTGGCGGCCGCATTGGTCCGTGCGCACGCCCTCGTGGCCGATGCGACAGCGCTGCCGTATGGCGATGCGGTGCATGAGGCGGTCGGTGCGCTGTGCATCGCAGCCGGCGTCGATGGCTTGCGCGCCGATCTCGTGATGCTGCGCTCCGCTCGCGCGCTCGCGGCCTGGGACGGTGCGAGCGCCATTACCACTGGCCACGTGCAGCGCGTAGCCGAAGCCGTGCTGCTGCACCGGCGCAAGCCCGAAGCCGAGGCTGCGCCATCGGCAGCCCCTCGCTCCGCAATGCCCGACGCGAATCCGAACGACGCCGCGAACAGTGCGGGCGATGAAGACTGGGGCGCCATGCCGCCCGAGCCCGTCGGCATCGAGCGCGTGAAGCCGCTGCGACCGCTGATCGCTCCTGCACAGGCCGCGTCAAAAAAAGCCTGAGCCTCCGGGACGCCGTACCCACTGGCGCACGCCAGGGTGACCGGAGGCAGGGCGTGCAGAGGGATGCATGGCATGGCCCCGCCTCGCAGGGCGCGGCCTTCGACTGGCCGCGCACTTTCGCGGCGCGCGGTGCCGGCCATCTGCGCCCGGAGCACCTGCGGCGCCGCCCGCAGCAGGCACGCAGCGGCGCGCTGCATTGCTTCCTGCTCGACTGCTCGGCCTCGATGCGCAGCGACGGCAACCTCGCGCGCGCCAAGGGCCTGCTGCTCGCGCTGATGCAGGAGGCCTACCAGCGCCGCGACCACGTCGCGCTGCTGTGCTTTGCCGGCGAGGTGGTCGAACTGCGCCTGCCGCCGCGCCGCGCCAGCGCCTGGAATGACGACTGGGTCGCGCCGATCGCAGCGGGCGGTGGCACGCCGCTGGCATTGGGCGTGCAGCGCGCGGGGCAACTGCTGGCGAAGAGCGAGTCGCGCCAACGCTGGCTGTGGCTGTTGACCGATGGCCGCAGCAGCGAAAACCCCGCGCGGCCCGAGGCCGCCGACATGGCCTGCGTGGTGGACTTCGAGACGGCGCGCGTGCCGCTGCACCGTGCGCGGCAGCTTGCCACGCATTGGGATGCGCGCTACGTCGTGGCCTCGAACCCGAACGCTTGAGCGTCTTGCCCGGCCGCTGTTTCGACCGGCGCCAGCATCGTTCCCCGGCAACTGGGCGAGCCGCAATGGCACGGGTACTTCGACGGCGGCGAGCCGTCGTCCGCGGTCAGCGAATAGTCGATGAATAGCTCGTCGCCTGCGTCCACGGCCATCAGCGTCTGGAACTTCAGCACCATTTCGCCGCCCTCGTCGTATTCCTCGACGGCCTCGCAATTCGGCTCGCATGAATGGTTCAGGTGGCGAGTGGCGTTGCCGCCCTTGGCGCCGTCGATGGTCTCGTGGTTCGACAGCGTGAACAGGTAGGTGAGCTGGTCGTCCCAGACCTTGGTGGCGATCTCGGCCTGGGTGTAGCGGCGGCCTTCGTAGAGGCCGAGGAAAGCTTCCGCCGGCAGGTCGCGCGTGGCGAAGGCGCCGAGGCCGTGCACGCCGCTGGGGCCTACCCGGACGAAAGGAGTGGAGGAGGTTTGCTTGCGATGCTTCATGGCGGAAGGGATGAGTCGTCGGGTGTCAGGGCTTCGGTGCGCCCAGCGAGGCCAGGCAGCCCACGATGGCGTCGGCCGCTTCGTCCAGCCGCGGACCGGGGCGCATCATCAGATCGAAGCGCGCCGAGGCGAAGCTACACACGCGCCCGCGCTGGATGGCCGACATGGCCGACCAGCCGGGCCGCGAAGCCATGGCGGAGATTTCGCCGAGCGCCGACACCATCAGCACGTCCGGATTGGCGCGCACCACGAACTCGGGGCTCATCTTCGGGAACGGGCCGAGTGTGCCCGGCACAGCGTTGCCAAGCCCGAGGCGGGCCAGCGTCTCGCCGATGAAGGAGCTCTCGCTGGCCGCGGCCATGCCGCCGTGCACCTCGAAGTAAACGCGACGGCCTTGCCAGCCGGCCGGCACGCGGGCCTTGGCGGCGTCCAGCCCGGCGTCGAGCCTGCGCCAGAAGGCTTCGCCCGCTCCAGGCCGGCCGGTGGCGCGGGCCACGGTTTCCATCACGCGGCGCATGTCGGCGTGGGTCTTGGCGTCGAGCGCCAGCACCTTGATGCCAAGGCGCTCCAGCGGTTCGGCAGCGCGGCTGCGCGGACGCAGCAGCACAAGGTCGGGCTTGAGCGCGACGATGCGCTCGATGTTCGCGTCGTCGACGCCGCCGACCTGCGGCAAGCCCTTCACCGACACCGGCCAGTTGGCATGGCGGTCGATGCCCACCAGCCGGTCGCAGGCGTCGAGCGCGCAGACCGTTTCGGTCAGCGAGGGCATCAGCGACACGATGCGCCGCGCCGGCGCCTGCAGTTCGAGCGTGGTGCCGCGGTCGTCTTCGAGGCGGATGCCCGCCGCGTGCGCCACCGAACCGAAGCCCAGGGCCACGAAGGCCGCGGCCTTCGCGATCTGGCGGGCGGCGGAGGCAAACGGCGGGTGCGGAGCGG
>NZ_JBGLYN010000071.1:0-35801 GCF_047304045.1 Variovorax sp. Varisp85 | reverse complement strand
GCCGCAAGCTTCTGCTTCTCTGTGTACCTGGTCACTTCGAACCCTCGAGTTCGTCCAGGTTTCGGGGGTCAGATCAATCCTTGGTGGACACCATCGTCATAGACACTAGGGCCAAGCTCAAGACGGGATCACCGCGCGCTTACGGTTCAGCGCGCACTACAAGGCGACCTTCGGGGAGAGCCCGTTGAAGACGCTGTCGCGCGCTCGCCCCGCGCAGCGTGCGGGAGGCGGCCAAGCCTTGCGCCGCAACTAGCTCTCCAAGTTTGGTGGAACGCAGACCGCGCTGGGCGGCATGGCGTGTTGCGAAGAGAGAGCCCTGGCTCAGAACGAATGCCGCAAGCCGAGCATGACACCTGACTGAGAGCCGCCCGCAACCGGATTGCTTCCAGTCGCCCCGGAGCTCACGGAAATCGCCAGGTTACCGTCATTGGAGATATGTCCGACTGTCGCGTACATCGCTGTGCGCTTTGACAAGTAGTAGGTTCCGCGCAAGGCAGCAAGGGTTGCGCCGTTTCGGCTGTTTCCATAGCTGAGCCGAAAAACTTGCGCATCGAGGGTCAATGTCGGCAAGACTGGATAGCTCCCACCAACGTACCAGAGATCGCTTCGCGGCGTAAGAGGACTGGCATCGTTGTTTCGTCGGATCAAGCCTGCAGAGATTTGTCCTTCTCCCAACTTCACATACCCGTTGGCAGAAATGCGCCGGTCTTTGAGAGCACTGCTCGTCAAACCTGCGAAGGCTCCCGGACCACCGCGGAATTCGTCGACGGCGAGAGCCGCGCCCCACTTTCCAGCATCGTATTTCAGCAAGACGGACCATTCGCGGCAAGCCTTGCTGTCATCTGCGCGTTCACCCGGACAGTTGGTTCCCGCGGGGCTGGGGCCTGCATTCACAGTGTCACGCCCGAGGCTGTAGGACGCTCCCAGTGTGAGGCCGCCGAATGTACCGCGGTAGACAAGGGAGTTGTCTGCCCGCGCGTTCGGAATGTAGGCGTCCAGCGAGCCGCTGCCGTAGACATTCGGACCGAGGACATCCGCGTCCAGGAGCGACCAGAACAGCATGGTGTACTGGCGCCCAAGCGTCACCGTTCCCCAGCCTCCGGAGAGACCCACGAAGGCTTGGCGCCCGAAGCTGCGCCCACCCTGGTTCAGTGACCCGGTATCCGGTCCAAAACCGGACTCCAGCACGAAGACGCCGCGCAGGCCGTCGCCGAGATCTTCGACACCGCGCACGCCCCATCGAGACGGCAGGCTGCCTGTCAGTGACGGCATGCGAATCAGGCGGTTGGCCCCGGGACCTACGTTGCTGATGTATTCGACGCCAGTGTCGATGAGCCCATAGAGCGAGACTGAGGAAGCCGATGCCGCGCGTGCGCGCGATTGCGCTTCGGATTCAACGCGTCGCGCATCCTGATCGGGTGCGGTGGCGGGGCCGCTGACACTGGGTGACTGGGCCCAACTGCTCACCGCGAGTGCGCAGGTCGCAGCAGCCGCAAACGATTTCTTTCTAATGATCTGTCTTCTCATGGCTTGTCTCCTTGTGTTGTTGAGAAAAAAGGCGAACGACGTCCTCATCGGTGCTTCGCACCGATGGCGGTATCAAAGAGAGAGGGGAAGCTGCCGGTGCAGACGCACCGGACAGATCAGCGCATCACTTGGCTACACAAAGCGATGCATAGGCGTCCGCGTGCGACTGCAGGACGTTTTCTGCAAGCAAGCGGAATTCGGGCTTGCCTGTGGAGCTCTTGGCGATCTCGAACACGTGGTAGTTCTGGACCGGATAGTTGTTCGAGCCAAAGCGGAATGCGCCGCGCAAGGACTTGAATGGCGTCGTGGCAATCGCTCGTGTCAGCGCTTTGCGATTGGAAACATCCCCCTTGAGCGTAGCAACAGCGACATCGAGCGCCATAGCGGCGTCGTAGCTGAAAGCTGCGTACGCGGAGGGCAGGCGTGCATATTTCTTTTCGAATGCTGTGACGAATTGGCGTGATTCGGCCCCGGGACTGCCCGGGGACCAGGTATCGGCCGTGATAGCGCCAATGGCGGCAGCTCCCATCGCCGTGATCGAGGTGCCCTCGATCGTGTTGGTCGTATAGAGTGGAATCTTCCCGAGCAGGCCTGCCTGTTGATACTGCCGCATGAAAGTCACGCCGAGCCCGCCCGGATAAAAGGCGAATACCGCTTCGGGCCGCGATGCGCTCAAGCGTGTGAGTTCGGCCGAAAAATCCAGCTGGTTCAGCGGCGTGTAGACCTCGTCCACGATCTCGCCTTTGTAGAACCGTTTGAGGCCGGATATCTTGTCCTTGCCGCCCACGAAGTTCGGGGTCATCACGCTGATGCGTTTGACGCCTTTGTCCATCAGGTACTTGCCCATGGCTTCCGCTGGCACGTCGCTTTGCCATGAGGTCACGAAGAGATTCGACTTGCACTGCGCGCCGGCTGCAGCAGAGACGCCGGCGACCGAACCGAGGAACGGCACGTCCGTCGCTCCGATCTTGCTTTGCAGTGCCATCACGATGTTGGCGAAGGTCAGGCCAGTGACGACGTCAACCTTGTCTTTCTCGAGCAGCTTTGAAAGCGCACCGAGCGCCACCTCCGGCTTTTGCTGGTCATCCTCCTTGATGAGAATGACGCGGGCGCCGCCGAGTTTTCCGCCCAACTGCTCAAGGGCAAGGTTGAAGCCATCGAGCTGGTCGCGTCCGACATCGGCGGAAGGTCCACTCAATGTGGCCAGGAAGCCCACTTTCACATCGGCGTGGGATGCCGAGCTGACCGACGCGATACAGAGGGTCAGAGTGATGTACTTGATTGTCTTTTTCATGATGTCTCCTCACAGGTGGAGCTTCCGGGATCAGCTCAGCGTGGTCTCGAGCTCGCCCAGGCCTTCGATCCAGACCCGCATGACGTCGCCACGCTTGAGAAAGGTGCCCGACTCCATTCCGACGCCGGCAGGTGTGCCGGTCAGGATCACGTCGCCGGGGAGCAAATCCATCCGCTCGCTCAGATAGGCGATCTGGTCGGCGACGCCGTACAGGTGATTGCGGGTGTTCGAGTCTTGCTTGAGCTGGCCGTTGACCCACAGCTTGATGTCGAGGTTCTCGGGGGAGGCGACGAACTCGGCGGGCGTGAAGACCGGACCGAGCGGGCAGGAACCGGCGAAACACTTGTGGCCTATCCAGTCGAAGCGGAATGGCGATGTCGCGTCTACCGCCTCGCGCACGAGCGCGTCTCGCGCGGACAGGTCGTTGGCGCACATGTAGCCGGCCACGTGGTCGAGTGCAGCGTGCACCGAAACGGCCCTGGCCCGCCGTCCGATGACGACGGCCAGCTCTGCTTCCCAATCCAGTCTCTGTGTGTTGGCCGGGAATTGCACTGTCTCGCGATGGCCGGAGAGGTTGGCGCGGCCACCCTTCAGAAAATGCCACGGGGGCACGCCCGCGGCCTTGGGGTCGAGCACCAGCTTCATGTCGAACGCGCGGGCCATCGCCTCGACATGATCCCGGTAGTTGGCGCCGGCACCGTAGATCGCCCCAGGATGGGTAAGAGGCGCGAGCAGAGTTGCGCGTTCGGCATCGATCGCCTGCCCGGAAAAGGCACCCCGGTCCGCCGCGATCAAGCGCGCCAGACGGGAGAGCCGTGCGTGGGCTTCGGACCAGCGCTCGAGCAGATTGCCAATCGATACGCCGGCGAGTTCGCTCGCACCCGCCTGCTGTGCTGCTGCGCCGAGGTCGATCCATCGTCCATCGACGACGATGCCGCTGCGGGCGGCGTTTGCAACGAGGTACGAGAACAGTTGGTATTTCATGGGATGTGGTGGTTCTGGGATGGCGTGACTGCGCTCATTCGTCGATCGTGAAACCCGATGCCTTGACGACGGAAGCCCAACGGTCGGTGTCCTCTCGAAGCACGGCTCGGAAGCGGCCGCCAGTTTGCAGATCGACCGATATGCCGAACTTTGCAAACCCCTGGATGACGGTGTCCTTGCGGAGGGCCTCGCCGACGCCCTGTTCCATGGCGCTGATCGCAGCGGCGGGGATGCCCGCCGGTGCCAGCAAGCCTATCCAACTGCGCGCGACCACATCGGCATAGCCGCTTTCCCGCAGCGTCGGAACACCGGGGAGAAACGGCGATCGCTCCGCGCCAGTGGTCGCAAGGGCGCGCAGGCGACCGCTTTCCAGGTAGGGCAACACCTCGGCCACCGGATTGATGCTGGCCGGAACCTGACCGCCCAGCAGATCCTGAATAGCCTGTGAGCCGCCTTTGTAGGAGACATGCGTCAAATCGACGCGCGATGCGCGGGCGAGCATCAAGCCTGCGAAATGGGGCGTGGACCCGGGTGATGGCGATGCATAGAGCGCCTGTCGCGGGTTCGCCTTGCACCAGGCAAGAAAGTCTCCAGCGGTGCCGATCTGCCGCGGGACGGCAGGGCCGACGCACAACGCGAACTCCGAGACACCGCAAATCGCGACGGGAGCAAAGTCGGTCAAGGGCGCGTAGCTCAACTTGCGATAAAGGTGCGGAAAAATCGTCAAGGGGAAGTCGGGCGTCATGACAACGGTGGTGCCGTCGCTCGGCGCACGCCGCGCCGCGTCGAGGGCAACCCGTCCGCCGGCTCCGGCGCGGTTGTCGACGATGACATTGCCGATAGAGCGCTCGCGCATGTTTTGCGCGATCAGGCGCGCCATCACGTCGGTCGCTCCGCCTGGTGGATAGCCCACAAGAATTCGCAGGTCACGCGGTGGCTGCTGGGCATTGCCCAGGCCCGCTGCCATGCCTGCGGCCAATCCGAGAAGCGCGCGCCGGCGCGGAAGATGAATGGTCATCGAAGAAGTCCTAGAGAAGACGAGCAGACTGATCGGAGAGCCGCACGGTGATGGAGAGGCTGCCCTCCATCAGCAGCCATTTCTTGATGTCGAGCGTCACGACGCCCTCTTTCACGAAGGGGTCGGTCGACAGGATGTCCCGCGCATGCGAGACGGACGTGGCGCGCACGATCGTCATGCCGCCGAGCGCGCCGGGGGCACTCGCGTCATCCGCGAAAGGTCCGGAAGCAAACAGCTCGCCGCGGTGCTCCGCGGCGATCATCCAGCGTAGATGTGCCTCCAGCAGTTCCGGCATTCGTGCGAGATTGCCGGGCTTTCGAAGCGCGACGTAGAGCGGCTTGTTGAGCATGGTGCGCAGCAGGTCCTGCGCGCTCCCGTTCTGCGCGTCCATCAATCACGCTCTTCATAGTTCACGACGAACTCGGGCGGCGGCGGTGTGGTCGCCCAGACTGCCGTCACCTCTTGCGGCGTGACGTCCATGGAAATCCACGCGCTGTCGTCCTCGGGGATCACGTCGATGTCCCAGAAGTATTCGGCCAGGCTGTTCCAGGGATCGCGGATGTAATGGAAGTAATTCGAGCCGCCCACGTGTCGCCCCAGACCGAAGCCGTCCTTGTATCCCGCGCGCAGCAGCGTCTGTGCGCCGATCTCGATCTCGTCGATGTCTCCGACCTCGAAGCTCAGATGGTGCAGCCCCGTATGGGTGCTCTTGGCAAAGGCCACGATATGGTGGTCGCCGCCCGCGCTGCCGCGAAGGAAGGCCAGAACGTCGCCCGCTCGGTCCGAGACCTTCATGCCCAGTACTTCGGTGTAGAACGCGACCGATCTGTCCACGTCGGGAGAGAACTTGATCAGGTGGCCCATGCGCCGCGGCCGCGCCTTTTTCTGTTGCGAAGAGGGGTCGCATGCGCGAGTGCCGATACGGCGGTAGCGTCCGGGCGCGTTGATCTCGGCCGGGGCCGCGGCGTCCGATGGCAGCGGTTCCGCCACTTGCACATTGAGCCAGTCGCCATGCGGGTCACGAAACCAGATACCCCCCATTGGGCCGAAGGGGCTTCCGGCGATGGCCACGTCATGGCGCTGGAGGTTGGCCATCAGCGACGCCATGCCCGGCGCATTGGTGCCGAGCGAGACGTAGCTCAACTTCTTGCGCGTTCCGGGCATCAGGCGCAAAAGCTCCTGGGCGCTCCCTTCGCAGCGGAACACCAGGTCGTCGCCGGAGACCCGCGCCCCCAGGCCGAAGAGTTCGTAGAAGGCGCGACCTACCTCGAGTTCGGGAACGGTCATGCCCACTTGCAGCAACGAGCGGATCATCGGAGCCTCCTAGCGGATCGGCGAGAAGTTCGTCGGGGTCAACAATTCGCTGCGCTGTCGCAGCACCAGGGCGGCTGTCTTTCCGAGAAAGCTGCGCCATTGCGGATTGGCGGAGAGTGCGGCGCGCCGGGAAATGCGGTCTTCGTAGGAGTCGAACCCCCACAGTTGCACGATGCGGTTCAGCTCGCCAACTTCGGTGACGAAGTACCCGATGAGGCGGCCCAGTGCCGCCTGCTGCAGCGGGAATCCTTCGGCTTCGTAGCCCGAAAGGAACTCGGGCAGCGAACCCGGCTTGAGTTCGTAGGTGCGTTGTTCGATGATCATGAGAGGTCTGGAGTGGAACGAACGGGGGTCGAGTTGCGCTCGACAACTTTGAGGACGGCGGCGATGTCCTCGTCGCCCATGCCTTCCTCGATGGCACGGAAGAAATAGGGCGTTGCAGCTGAAAGCAACGGCGTGGCGCACCCCAGTTTTTCGGCAAGTTCTGCGCCCATGCGCAGATATTTTTCGAGGGTGGTGAAAGGTCCGGGTGCCGGTGAGAACTCGCGGGCGGCCATCATCGGTGCGCGGATCGAAAACATCGTCGAGTTGCCTGCCCCTTGGCTGATGACCTCGGCCAGGCGATGCGCATTGAACCCGGCGCGCACGCCCATGTTCATGGCCTCGGCGGCCGCCAGTGTGTGCACGGCCACCAAGTGGTTCGCGATCAGCTTCATCGCGACGGCGGAGCCCAGCTCGCCCAGATGGAAATGATTGGCGGTGATCGCCTCGAGCAAAGGCTTGCTGCGTTCGAACAGCTCTTCGTCGCCGCCTACGTAGAGGGCTGCACGGCGAGCGGCGACCAGGGGAGGGGAGCCGCTGACCTCCACTTCGAGCATCCGGGCGCCGCATGCGGCAACTCGCCTCTCCTGTTCGAGCTTGAAGTCACGCGTATAGGTGCCCATCTCGAGAACCACCTTGCCGGGCGTCAGTGCACTCAATACGCCTTGTTCTCCTTGCAGCACCTCGAGTTGCGCCTGCGGTCCGGGCAAGCACAACAACACGAAATCCGCCAGGCGTGTCACCTCCGCCGGGCTGTGCAGCGCTTCTCCGCCATGCCTGACGAATGCTTCGCGGTCCGTGCGCCGGTAGCCGACGACTCTGTAGCCGGCCCGCATGAGATTGACGGCGATCGGCAGTCCGAGCTGTCCGATGCCGATCATGCCGACGACGTGGGCAGGTGTACTCACGCTTGTCTCCTGTAGTTTTTTTGATTTTGCTGTCGACCTTCTTATTAATCCATACTGATTCAATGAATCAGTTGTATAAATCAAATTGATTTGATGGCCGGAGACCGCATGAAGGATCTGAATCTTCTCTATGCATTCGAAGCACTCTGGCGTGACCGGTCGGTGACGGTGGCTGCCGAGCGTCTCGGCTTGACTCAGGCTGCGGTGAGCAGCGCCTTGAAGCGCATGCGGGCCGAGTACGACGATCCGCTCTTTACGCTCGTAGGACGGAAGATGCAGCCGACGCCGCTGGCTGCCGAGCTTGCGACCGAGCTGCTGGATGCGCTGACCATGGTGCGCAAGACGCACGCCGAGCGCGCGAAGTTCGAGCCTTCCAGTGCACGGCGCGTGTTCACTGTTCGCACACGTGACATCGGCGAGGTCGTGTGTCTTCCAAGGATCTTTGCGGCGCTGCAGCAGCCCGCACCCGGCATCCGCCTGAAGACCGTGTTCAAGCCCATTGCCGAGACATTGAGCGGAATGGCCAACGGCCAGATGGATCTCGCGCTGGGGTTCCTTCCGTCACTGGAAAGCGGCATTCATCGCCGGGTGTTGTTCACGCAGCACTATGTCTGTGTCATGCGCGCGGGTCATCCGCTGGAGCAGCAGGAACTCACACCGGAACTCTTCAGCGAAAGCGACCATCTGCTGGTCGAGTATTCGGGCAGCGGACACCTCATGCTGGAGCGCGCGCTCATCGATGCGGGCGCACGCCATCGGATCAGGATGCGCATGCCGCAATACATGGCTGCGCCGCACTTTGTCATCCAGACCGATTTGCTGTGGTCTGTGCCGCAGGTCCTTGCGCAACGACTCGCGGTGCACTTCCCGCTCGTGATCAAGCCGCATCCGCTGCCGATTCCCGAGTTCGAGGTCGCCCTTTACTGGCACGACCGCTATCACCGCGATCCGGCCAACAAGTGGCTGCGGGACTTCATCGTCAGCGAGTTGGGCGGCAATCGGGCGTGACGGGCCCACTCGCAGCAACGTTGCAGCGGCGCCCCGCTATACGCCGAGATACTGGTGGACGATCTGAGGCTGGCCTCGCAGATCGATGGAGTTGCCTTGCCAGACCACCCGCCCTTTTTCGATCACGAAATGCCGGTCCGCCAGGTTCAGCAAGGACTTGACATTCTTGTCTATGACGATCTGCGACAGCCCATCGCGCTTGAGATCTGCGAGCGAACGCCAGATCTCGTTGCGGATCAAGGGCGCCAGGCCTTCGGTGGCTTCGTCGAGTACCAGCAAGCAAGGGTTTGTCATCAGTGCGCGGCCGATCGCCAGCATCTGCTGTTCGCCGCCCGAGAGCTGAGAGCCGAGATTGCCGCGCCGTTCCTTCAGGCGAGGAAAGAACTCGTAGACGCGGTGCAGATTCCACCGCGGGCCGCTTCCTTTCTTGTTGTCGCGCGCAGTGGCGACCAGGTTCTCTTCGACGGTGAGGTTGGGAAAAACCTGCCGGCCTTCGGGCACCAACGCGAGTCCGTGGCGCGCGATGCGGTGCGAAGGCAGGTTGTCGACTCGGGTGCCGCCCACCCAGATGCTGCCGGACGCGACGGGCAGCATGCCGAACAGGCACTTGACCGTGGTCGAGCGGCCCATGCCGTTGCGCCCGAGCAGGGTGACCACCTCGCCCGTACCGACCTCGAAGGAGATATCGAACAGCGCCTGTGCATGGCCGTATGAGGCCTGCAAGCCCTTGACGGAGAGGAATTCGTTCATGCTTCGGCCTCTTCTTCACCCAGGTAAACAGCCCGTACTTCCGGATGGTTCCGGATCTCTTCCGGCGTGCCGGTGAACAGGATCTTTCCGTAGACCAGCACGCTGATGCGATCGGCCAACGCGAACACCGCGTCCATGTCGTGCTCGACCAGCAAGATCGTGTACTGGCGCTTGAGCCGCTGCAGCAGTGCGATGACGCTGGTGGATTCCTGCACGCTCATGCCGGCCATGGGCTCGTCGAGCAGTAGAAACCTGGGCCCGGCCGCCAGGCTCATCGCCAACTCGAGCTGGCGCCGCTCGCCGTAGCCGAGGTCACCGGCCGCCACATGGAAGCGGTTTGCCAACCCGGTGGCGGCAAGGGCCTCTTCGGCGCACTCTCGCGCCTGGCGGTCCGCGGCCATGGGCTGCCAGAAACGGAATGCATGCCGGCGCGAGGCAAGCGCAGCGAAGGTCGCGTTGTCGATCACGCTGAAGTCCTCGAAGATCGACGTGATCTGGTAGGACCGCAGCAGGCCGCGCTGGGCACGTTCGTGGATGGGCAGCGCGGAGACATCGGCGCCGCCGAACCACACGCTGCCGCTGTCCGCGCCCAGCTCGCCCGACAGCTGGTTGATGAGGGTCGTCTTGCCGGCGCCGTTGGGGCCGATGATCGCGTGAAGCTCACCTTCACGGATGTCGAGCGACACCGAGTCGGTGACAAGCAGCGCGCCGAAGCGCTTGGTAAGAGAGTTGGTGCGAAGGACGCTCGTCATCATGTGGACCCTTTCGCTGCGGGGATCGTATTGCGGGCAGTGACTGCGTCATCGACAGGCATCGGCGTTGATGCCATCGGCGGTGGCCGTGCATCGAAACGCTCCAGCAAACCGACGATGCCTCGTTTGCCGAGCAGTGCAACCAGCACGATCAGCGGCCCGAAGATGACCATCCAGTGCTCGGTGAAACCCTTCAGCACTTCTTCCAGGCCAAGGAAAACCAATGCCCCCAAGAGTGGTCCGAAAACCGACCCCAGGCCCCCGATGACGACGATGACGATCAGTTCGCCCGAGACGGACCAGGCGAGCGTGCTGGGTGACGCAAAGGCGTTGAGGTTGGCCAGCAGCAGGCCCGCCACGCCGCACAGCATGCCGGACATCACATAGGCCAACAGTTGGTATCGAACCACGGGAATGCCCGCGGCACTCACCCGGCGCGCGTTCTGTTTCGCCCCGCGAATCACCATGCCGAACGGCGCAACGCGCAGGCGCGCCAGCCACCAGATCGAGAACACCAGCACGATGAACGCCGCGACATAGACACTGGTTGCGGACGACAGGTCTATCGGCCCGAAGCGGCTGCCCAGAGCGATCGAGAGGCCATCGTCGCCGCCATAGTTCTTCAGGCTGACGAACAGGAAGTAGCCCATCTGCGCAAAGGCCAGCGTGATCATGATGAAGGCAATGCCGCTGGTGCGAAGGCTGATCGCACCGGTGACCAGTGCGACCAGGCCGCACACGCCGAGGCAAAGCAGCAGGTGGGCCCAGCCGCTGCCGACACCGTGGAACGACGCGAGTCCGACCGCGTAGGCGCCGAGCCCGAGAAACAGCGAGTGGCCGAAGCTCACCAGGCCGCCGTAACCCAGCGCAATATTGAGTGCGCAAGCAGCAATCGCATAGATGATGATGCGCGCGAAGAAGGCGATGTAGAAGGTCTGCCCGGCGGCTTGCGCCACGAAGGGCACACTCGCGAGCAACAGCAGCACCAGCAGCGGAATCCAGGTGCTCGGGCGTGAGAGAAGTGTGGTCACGGGACTACCTCTTGGCTGGGAAAAGACCTTGGGGACGCCAGGCGAGCACCACGGCCATGAGCAGATAGACCAGCATCGAAGCCAGCGCGGGTCCGGCTGCATCGGCAAAGGAACGCTCGGTCAACTGGCGCAGCAGGAAGGGCAGGAACACGCGGCCCATGGTGTCGACGATGCCGACGATCAGCGCGGCATAAAGGGCCCCGGTCACGGAACCGATGCCGCCGATGACGATGACCACCAGCGTCGTGATGAGGACCGACTCGCCCATGCCCGATTGAACCGACAAGATCGGTCCGGCCATCGCACCAGCGAGCCCCGCCAGCATCGCGCCGACGGCGAAGAGCATCGCGTTGAGCAGGCGAATGTTCACGCCGAGCGCGGCCACCATGGCGGGATTGACGGCGCCGGCGCGAATCAGCATGCCGACCTTGGTCTTGTTGATCAGCAGCCAGGAGCCGATCGCCACGACCAGACCGACCCCGATGATGGCGATCCGGTAAGAGGGATAGCTGAACCCGCCGATGTCGATGGCCTCGCTGAGAAACTCGGGCACCTGCAGGAAGACGGGCTGCGAACCCCAGATGATGCGCACCAGTTCGTTGAAGAACAGCACGAGGCCGAAGGTGGCCAGCACATGGTCGAGGTGGTCCCGCCGATACAACCGCGACACGGCCACGAACTCGAGCGCCAGGCCCAGCAGCAGCGAGCCGCCCATGGCCGCTGCGACGGCCCATCCGAACGATCCCGTGTACTGGAAGGCCGTCGCCGCGAAGTAGGCGCCCATCATGTACAGCGAGCCGTGCGCCAAGTTGACGAAGCTCATGATGCCGAAGACCAGCGTCAACCCCGCCGCCAGCAGGAACAACAGGACCCCGTACTGGAGCCCGTTGAGCAACTGGGCAAGAACGACAGTGCTGCTCATGGGATTACTTCAGCGCGCACTGCGCGTGATAGGCGTCGACCTGCCTGGGCAGCGGTGTCGCCAGCAGCTTGCCGGTGACGCTGCTGCCGTTCTTCACGGTCTCGAACGCGTAGTAGTTCTGCACCGGCAGATTGTTGTTGTTGAAGGCGAAGGGCCCTCGCACCGACTTCACTTCGCTGCCCGCAGCCTTGACGGCGGCTGCCAGCGCCTTGCTGTCTCCGGCCTTGGCCTTGCCCAGCGCGATGTTCAGGATGTTGGCCGCGTCGTAGGCGGTTGCGGCGTACGCGCTGGGTGTGCGCTTGTACCTGGCCTCGAAGTCGGCCACGAACTTCTTGCTCTCGGGCGTGTCCAGCGCCGCATCCCACATCGCGCCGCTGATGCTGCCCACGGCCGCATCGCGCAATGCGGGCAACGTGGTGCTGTCGACAGTGAACACCGAGTAGAGCGGCAGCTTGCCCATCAGGCCTGCCTGCGCCATCTGCTTGATGAAGTTCACGCCCATGCCGCCGGGATAGAACACGAAGACGGCATCGGGCCTGGCCGCCTGCAGCTGCGCGAGTTCGGCGGAATAGTCGGGCTGGTTGACCTGGGTGTAGACCTCCTCGACGACCTGGCCCTTGAAGTAGCGTTTGAAGCCGGCCAGCATGTCCTTGCCGGCCTGGTAGTTCGGTGCCATCAGGTAGACCTTCTTCACGCCCTTGTCCTGCGCGAACTTGCCCATGGCTTCGGCGGCGCCGTCGTTCTGCCAGGCGGTCGAGAACACATTGGGCTTGCAACCCGCGCCGGCCAGCGGAGACGGGCCTGAGTTGGTGGCGATGGCGACGACGCCGGACTCCGCGATGCGCGGCAGGCTGGCCATCATGACGTTGGAAAAACTCAAGCCGACGATGGCGTCGACCTTGTCCTTGTCGATGAACTTGCGCACGATCTGGCTCCCGATCTCCGGCTTGAGCTGGTCGTCTTCCTTGAGCACCGTGGCCGGTTGCCCACCCAGCTTGCCGCCGAGCTGCTCGACCGCGAGCATGAAGCCGTCGACCTGGTCCTGTCCGACGATCGCGACGGGGCCGGACAGCGGCGCCATGATGCCGATGGTCGCGGCCGCCGCGAGATGGCTGGCGCCCGCGCAGACAAGGGCGGCCAGAACCAGGCCGGTTCGACGGAGAGGGGGAGTGGGTATCGTCATGTCTTGTCTCTGGTTGGTTTGGAATGAAAAAGTGGTGCGCACGCGGCCGAGCACAACGGCGCGACGGCTGTCGGCTCGAGCGGGCGCTGAGATCCGGAAAACAGTGGGCTGCGGAGCGGCTACGCCGAGTCGCCCATCTGCGTTCGGTGCGCGTGCAGCGCTTCGAAGATCGGCCCGTCGCTGAAGCGGAAGAGGTCGAGCGTTGCGGGGCTGGCCGCGTCGCAGTGGGCCGTGAAGGGCTGCCACGACGGCACGACGAACATGTCGCCGCGCTTGACGCTCCATTGCCGCTCGCCCACCTTCACCGTGCCGCTGCCTTCGAACACCTGGTAGACCGACGATCCGACCTCGCGCTGCGTCAGCGTGCTTGCCCCCTTCCGGATGCGGTGCATCTCGGTGCGGATGGTGGGCAGCACATCGTGGCCGTTGCTCGGGTTCGTGAAGCGAACCGCCGCGTGGCCCGGGCTCAATGTGGCGGGATGACCCTCATCCTCCAGCGCCAGCTGGTCGGCCAGGGCGCGGTCGGTATCGACCCAGCGGTAGGCCAAGAGCGGCGTGGCGGCCGGCGCCTCCGGCTGCGACAGCGGACGCAAGCCCGGGTGTCCCCACAGGCGCTCCGAGCGCGAGCGCTCCGGCGTGGTCTTTTCGGTGGTGCTGACGCGCTCGCGCCCGAACTCGAAGAACTGCGACTCCGTGTAGTACGAGAACGGAATGTCCAGTCCATCGATCCAGGCCATGGGCGCGCTGGCCGCGTTGTGATGGGAATGCCAGTTCCATCCGGCCTGCGGCAGGAAGTCGCCGCGGGACATCCGCACCGGATCGCCGTTGACCACGGTCCACACGCCTTCACCCTCCACGACGAAGCGGAACGCGTGCTGCGAGTGGCGATGCTCCGGTGCATCCTCGCCCGGCATCAGGTATTGAATGGCTGCCCACAGCGTGGGTGTGGCAAACGGCCTGCCGCCGAGCGCCGGATTGGCCAGCGCAATGGCGCGCCGCTCGCCACCGCGGCCCACGGGCACGATGCGGCCGGCCTCGCTGGCCAGTTCGACCAGCCGATCCCAGCGCCAGAGATGGGGCGCCGCCTTGCTGCGCGGGTGCCGCGGCATCAGGTCGCCGATCTCCGTCCACAACGGAACGAGCAGCTCGCTTTCGAAGCCCCTGTAGAGCTGCTCGAGCGCGGGGCTGGGCTCGGGTTGGCCCGGACCCGCGACGGCCTTCAGGCGCACGGGGGAGGGTACGGTGTCGACTGTCATGGAAGTTCCTTCGTGGGGACCGCTGCAACGAGCGCTCGCATGGCGCGTCGGTCGCTGTATCGTTTACCGGGAGAAGTGCTGCGTTGGCTTGCGCTTCACTCGGCGGGGCCGACCGTGAGCGTGATCTCGCCCACGCCGGCAACGCTGCCTTCGATGCGATCGCCCGGCTGGAGCGCGCCCACGCCTTCCGGCGTGCCCGTGAAGATCAGGTCGCCGGGCTGCAGGTGGTAGAACTTCGAAAGGTCCTCGATCAGTTCGGGGATGTTCCAGATCAGCTTGGAAAGATCGGAGCGCTGGCGCTCCTGGCCGTTCACGCTCAGCGCGAGCGCACCCTGCGCGAGCACCGTCCCGGCCATGGGGACGACCTCGGACACCACCGACGACTGCTCCACGTCCTTGCCGAGGTCCCAGGGCCGGCCCTTGTCGCGGGCCACGAGCTGCAGGTCGCGCCGCGTCATGTCCAGGCCGCAGGCGTAGCCGTAGATCAGCTTGTGCGCGTCGGCGCGGCTGACGCGAAAGCCGGGGGCTCCGACGACGAGCACCAGCTCCATCTCGAAGTGGTAGTTCTGCGTGCCGGGTGGATAGGCCACGGTGGCGCCGGATTCCACCAGCGTCGGCAGGCTCTTGGTGAAATAGAACGGCACCTCCACCGACTTGTCGACCGGGCGGCCCATCTCGACGGCGTGGGCGTGATAGTTGCGGCCGACGAAGAACAGGCGGTTGACGGGCAAGCGCTCCGTCTTGCCGCGTACCGGCAGGGAGGGAACGGCAGCAGGAGTCCAAAGATAGGTAGTGGTCATGATGTTGGAGGAGATGGAGGTTGAAAGCGGACTCGCATTCGGGGCTGTCTCAAAGCTTCGCAAGCGGCACCTGGAGGTCGGCGAGCTGTGCCGCGTCGACGCTGGTGCGGCGCTCGATCAGCCGCCGCGCAAAGCGCAGGTCGCGCGCGGCGTTGGGGCCCAGCGCCGCGACGACCTTGTCGGCGTCGAGGAAGAACATCACGAAGCTGCCGGAGTTCCGGTCGCCGCGCACGACCACGCGGTGCGCGGACGTGGGCATGCCGTAGATCTGGAGGTTGACGTCGTACTGGTCGGACCAGAACCACGGCAGCGGCTGATGGTTCACCGTGGTGCCGAGTGCGGCGCGCGCGGCGGCGATGCCTTGCTCCTGGGCGTTCTGCCAGGACTCGAGCCGCATCCTTCGGCCTGCCCATTCGCAGTGCCATGTGGCCACATCGCCCGCGGCAAGAATGTCGGGATCCGATGAGCGGCATTGCGAATCGACCAGCACGCCGCCATCGCATGCCAGGCCTGCCTCGCGTGCGAGCTCGTCGTTGGGAATCAGGCCGACACCGATGAGGACCGCGTCGCACGCGAGTTCGCGCCCGTCGCCGAATGAGGCCGTCAGGCCGCCTTGCGTGCCTTGCGCCAGGCGCTCGATCCCAGTGCCGAGCCGGACATCGACGCCGTGGGCGGTGTGCAGTTGCAGCAAGTAGTCGGAAATCTCCGGCGGAACGGTGCGCTCGCACAGCCGGCCCATGGCTTCCACGACGGTCACGTCCAGGCCCTTCTTCCTGGCCGTTGCGGCCACTTCGAGTCCGATCCAGCCGCCTCCGACGACGAGCAGCCGCTTGCCGGCAGACAGCGCGCCGCCGAGCGCCGCTGCATCCTCGATGCTGCGCAGGACGAAGACGCCGGGCAGATCCGCGCCCGGGATGCCCAGCCGGCGCGCCCGTCCGCCGTTGCAGAGAATCAGCTTGTCGTACGAGACATGTTCTCCACGCGTCAGGTGAAGCTGCTTCGCAGTCCTGTCGATGAAGGTCGCACCGATGTTCGGCCGCCAGTCGATGCCGAGCGCATCGAAGGCCTCCGGTTTCAGTAGATGCGTGGTGTCCGCATGCGCGTCTCCGGAGAGCACCGCCTTGGACAGCGGCGGGCGTTCGTAGGGGCGATGGGGCTCGTCGCCAATCAGGACCACGCGGCCCGCGAAACCTTCGCTGCGCAGCGTTTGCGCGGCCCAGCCGCCGGCCTGGCCGGCCCCCACGATGACGATGGTTTCGGCGTTCACGGGTTCAGTCCAGCGAGAGGAACACGCGACCCGCGTCGATCTTCACGGGGTACGAGCGGATCGCCTCCGTGACGGGAGCGCAGGTCGGCTTTCCGTCGCGGACGTCGAACTTGCCCTGGTGCAGCGGGCACTCGATCTCGTGCCCTTCCAGAAAGCCCTCGCACAGGCGGGCATGGCCGTGTGTGCACACGTTGTCGGTCGCGTAGATCTGGCCGTCCACGTTGTACAGCGCGATGTCGCGGCCACCGATCCGCATGCCGATGACATCGTCGGTGGGCACCTCGTCGACGGGTGCGGCGTCGGTCCATTGGGAATCGCTCATGGCTGACCTCAAAGGGGATAGATGACGGAGTTGGGGATCATTTCGCTGTCGTAGATGACCTGGCGCGAGGCGAACTTCAGCCCCTCCGCGGTGCGAACGACGACGTCGATGTAGCGCCCCACGCTGAAGACGCTCGAGAGTTCGGACAGCTTGGTGCGGAACACCGCATAGTTGGCCTCGCATTCGAAGCGGTCCGCCTCGGCCTTCAGCACGACCGGCGTGCCGACCATGTGGCGCTGGTAGTAGGGGTCGTGGAACAAGGTCTCGCGGATGCCGTAGACGCGGTCCTTCAGCATTCCCTTGCTCTCGAACGACAGCGTTGCAAGCGGAAAGCCGCGGTCGTAGTTCTCGCGCGGCTGCAGGCGATAGCTGCAGTCCTCCGTGAAGAATTCGGGCCAGAGTTCCCATTCGCCGGAGCTCACCGCCTGGGCGTAGCGCGCGTAGAGCTGGGTCAGGTCGAAGTAGTCCTGGAAGTTCATCTCAAGCCTCCATGACCTTGCGCCAGTACTCGTACATGCCCCGTATCAGGGTCTCGGTGACCATGTGGTCCGTGTCGCCGACTTCGCGCCCCCCGAGCTCGGCGAGCGTGCGGTGGAAAGGTTTCTGTTCGAAGCCTTTTTGCGAAAGCTCGATCACTTCTCCGTCGTCCGCCGATACGAAGCCGGCGGGCCCGAAAAGATTGGCCTGGCGCAGCCGGCGCTGCGTCATTTCTTCGGTGTCGTCCTCGAATCCGAAATGGGTCCATACGAAATCGAAGGCGCCGGGCCCGCTCGGCTGGATGTGGCGTGTCGAAACGCTGTTGACCTGCTGCTGGAAGATCACGCTCGGGAACAGCGTCATCATCACGGCCGTCGGACCGCCCCACCAGGGCTCGGGCACGATGTCCAGGAAGCGCGGGTCGTTGAGCTGCATGCTTTCCTTGAAGCTGGACACCTGGGTGACCTCGTCGGCCTTGCCGCTCGCACCGCGCGTTGAAATCATCGCGGCATGCCGGTGGTGCCGATCCATCTTGAGCTGCGACTTGTTGTCGGCGCGCCAGAGGCCGAAGGTCACGAACCACGTATGCAGCAGGCCCGGGTGGTACGGGTCCTTGATGTTCTCCTGCATCAGCTTCCAGTTGCCGGGAATGCGCTGGCGGTTGTAGCCGAGGATCTTCAGTTTTCGGCCGTTGAACAGCCGGTCGAAGTAGCCCAGGATTTCCGGGCCCATGAAGTCCTCGAGCGATTCAACGTCGGGATCGAACGATGCAAACACCACGCCGCCGCGCATGGCGACCTTGAGCTTGTTGAGGCCGTGATCGGCCGGCTTGAAGTCCGCGGGCATCCCGCCGTTGACCTTGCCGTCTTGCTTGACGCCGCGGCGAAAGGGCACGCCCTGCAGGTCACCGCCGAGCGAGTAATTCCACTGGTGATACGGGCAGGTGAACCCGCTGGCCTTGCGGTTGCCGTGCCGCTCGCGGCAGAACTGCATGCCCCGGTGTGCGCACACGTTCTCCACGACGCTGATGGAGTCCTCCGCGTTCCGGACCATGATCACCGAGCGTTCGCCGACCACCGTGCGCTTGAAATCGCCAACCTCCGGAATCTCGGCCTCCAGGCCGACATAGCACCAGTGACTTCGGTAGAAAAGGCGCTCGAGTTCACGCCGGTGCTGGTCGGCCTCCGTGTAGGCCATGAAGGGGATGCGGCTGGTGCCCTTGTCTTCCCACCGGATCTGCTGTGTGAAGACCGCTGATTTGTCATCCATGTTTTTCTCCTGTGCGGCCGTGTCGTGCGGCTTGTGTCTCGCGGTCCGGCAATGATCGATATTCCGGGTTCATCGTTCAATAGAATGTGCCGAATAGTTCATATAGATTTCGCGAATGGGAGCCGCCCGTGGAGCTCAAGGACATCGACCTCAACCTGCTGGTTGTGTTCAACCAACTGCTCATCGATCGACGGGTGTCGAAGGTGGCGGCCAATCTCGGCCTTTCCCAGCCGGGGGTGAGCAACGCGCTGGCCCGCCTGCGCAAGCTGACCGATGACCCCTTGTTCTTTCGAACGCCCAAGGGCATGGAGCCGACACCCTTCGCACAACAGCTTGCCGAGCCGACGGCGAGCGCCTTGCAAACGATTCATGCCGCGATCAACCAGCGCAGTTCGTTCGATCCCGCTACGTCGACGCGCGCCTTCACCATCGGCATGACCGACATCGGGGAGATCTATTTCCTGCCCAAGCTCATGAAGGAGCTGGCGCGCGTGGCACCAGGTCTCTCGCTCAGCACCGTTCGCAACACGGCGGTCAATCTTCAAGACGAGATGGAGTCCGGCCACGTCACCCTGGCCATCGGCTTGTTGCCGCAACTCAAGGGCGGGTATTTCCAGCGGCGATTGTTCAAGCAGCACTATGTCTGCATGTTTCGCCGCGGCCACGCGCTGGACAAGCGGCAAATTTCCTTGAGCGAGTTTTCGCAGGCCGACCACGTGGTGGTGGTTTCGGAAGGAACCGGCCACGGCAAGGCGGACGAATTCCTGGTCCGCAAGAAGATCGATCGCAAGGTCGTGCTGACTGTGCCGCACTACGTGGCGGTCGGCCATATCCTGCACGACTCCGACCTGGTGGCGACCGTTCCAGAGCGGCTCGCCCAAGCTTTGGTCGAGCCTTTCGGTCTGTCATATGTGCGCCATCCGGCCAAGCTGCCCGAGATTGCGATCAACCTGTTCTGGCACGGCCGGTATCAACGGGATCCCGCTGTCGCCTGGATGCGTGCCTTGATCGTCCGGCTTCACGGAGAAGGCGCGCCGGGTTGAAACATCGTGCGTCAAAATGCCAGGAACTGTGCGCGGACGCACGATGGGTTAGGCATGGAGAACCTGGACGATCTGGCTTACTTTGTGGAGGTCGTGCAGCACGGCGGTTTTTCCGCTGCGGCGCGAGCTACCGGCTTGGAGAAGACTCGGCTCAGCCGCCGTCTTGCGGCGCTGGAAGAACGACTGGGCGTTCGTCTGCTGCAGCGCAGTACACGCCATATTTCCTTGACGGAAGCCGGAGAGCGTTTCTTCACGCAAGCGCAAATCTTGGTTCAGGCCGCACAGAGCGCCTTCGACAGCGTGGCCGATCTCCGCAAGGAACCCGCCGGCACCGTGAGGCTCAGTTGTCCCCAGGTGATGGCCCAGAGCTATCTGGCGCCGATCCTGCCGGGTTACCTGGCGACGCATCCGAAAGTCAAGCTTGAGTTGGAGACCAGCGACCGCCATGTCGACTTGCTAAAGGAACGGTTCGATCTGGCGCTGCGTGCGCATGTCCGCATCGAGGACACTGCAGGCCTGGTTGCCAGGGAACTCGGGCAGGCGCGGAGGGTTCTGGTGGCCAGCCCCGCCTTTCTCGATAGCGTCGGGCGTCCGCAAACGCCGCAAGCGCTCTCCGGCATGGATACCTTCGGCCGTCCCGGCGATGTGCATGATGGTCACGCGCGATGGACGTTGACCGAGTCGTCCGGGCAGGTTGCAGTGGTATCGCATTTCCCGCGGCTGTCGTCCGACGACCTGCGCCTGCAACTGGAGGCCGCGATTCACGGCATCGGCGTTGCACTGCTGCCGGAGCCGATTGTCTCGGCATGCGTACGCAGCGGTACGCTGGAGATCGTTCTTCCGCAATGGTCCGCCGCAAGTCACGTGATCCACTTGCTCTATCCTCCGCCGCGCGGAATGCTGCCGTCGGTCAGAAGCTTGATCGACTACTTGTCCGTGCATCTGCCCGCCAGCATCCATGAGCGGAGTGTCGAGTCGAACCTTCGCGAAAGTGCCTCGGGCCTGTCCGCCGCCAGGTAGCTCGCGCTTCAGTCGACGCTGATGTTGCGCTCCTTGATCAGTTGAGACCAGACGGCGCCTTCTTCGCGAACCATGCGCGCCAACTCTTCCGGCGTGCTTGAGGTCGCCTCGAAGCCGCGCTCGCGCAGTTTCGAGGCAATGTCTTCGCTCTTGAGCACCTTCTCGGTTTCCACGCGCAGCCGGGCGATGATGTCGGCCGGTGTTCGGGGCGGCGCAACGAGGGCTGACCAACTCTCCAGCGTGAGCTTGGGCATGCCCTGCTCGGCGACCGTGGGTACATCGGGCATCGAACCCATGCGTGCCTTGCCGGTCACGGCCAACGGCCGGATTCGTCCGGCTCGAATCTGCGGGGCCAGTGTGGCCGGGGCTTCGAAGTAGAGATCGACCTGCCCGCCCAGCAGGTCATTCAGGGCCGGCGCGCCGCCTTTGTAGGGGACATGCGTGATGTCGAGGTGCGCTTCACGCTTGAAGGTCTCGCCCATGAGATGCGGAGTCGTGCCGTATCCGGGTGATGCAAAGCTCAACTTTCCCGGCCGCGCCTTGGCATCCGCCACCACATCGGCCAGCGACTTGTAGGGTGAATTGCTGTTCACTACCAGCACCAGCGGGAACTGAGTCACGGTGGTGATCGGCGTGAATGCGGATGGCTTGACGCTGCTTCCTTTCTGCAGATGCGGCGCAATGGTCAAGGTGCTGGCATTGGGCAGAAACAGCGTGTAGCCGTCGGGTGCGGCCCGCGCGACGCTCGCGGCGGCGATCATGCCGCCCGCACCCGCTACGTTTTCCACCACCAGCGGCTGGCCAAGTCCGAGCGACAGGCGTTCGGCGATGAGTCTCGCCACCACGTCGGATTGGCCGCCGGTCGCAAACGGCAGGATCACCTTGATCGGCTTCGAGGGGTAGGCGTCCGCTGCGAAGGCTGTGGATACCGCGGGGCCGCATGTCAGCGCAACGGCCATGCAGTTGATGAATGCTCGTCGGGTCATTGTTGTCTCCGGTCTGTGTGGAATCTCATCTCGCGCGGGCCGCGTTCTTCAGTACCCGAGGTTTCGATCGACCTCGTTGATCAGCGGTTCGCCGTGCTTCAGCCGTCGCAGGTTGTCCAGGAACTGATCGACCACGGGAGCGACGGATGGCTGGGCCGCGATGTGCGGCGTGACCAATACCTTGTCGTGGCGCCAGAATGCACTCGTGGGGGGCAGCGGCTCATTCGCAAAGACGTCGAAGGCGCCGCCACTCAGGTGGCCCTCGGCCACCAGGGCGAGCAGGTCTTGCTCCACCACGATGCCGCCGCGCGACGCGTTGATCACGAAGCAGCCTTTCGGGAGTTTGGACAAATGCGCACGATTGAGCAGGCCCACAGTCTGCGCGGTGATCGGCAGCAAGCACACCAGATAGTCGCACTGGGGCAGGAACGCCTCCATGCCGGCCTCACCGACAAACACCGGCACACGAGCAGCCCGCGACTCGGAGCGTGTCCAGCCGATCACCTTGAAGCCCAAGGCGCAGACCGCATCTGCCACCACCGCACCGATTGCACCCAGCCCCATGATGCCGACCGTGACTTCGCGCGCATCGGGAACGGCCAGGCGCTTCCATTCGCCGGCGGCATGCTGCGCTTCCATTGCCGGCAACCCGCGAAACTGCCGCAGCAGTTGCAGAACGACGTATTGCGCCATGCTGAGACCCAGCCCCGGCTCTATCGCGCGCGTCACCTTCACATGTGCTGGCAGATCAGGCGCGGAAAGAATACCGTCTGCACCGGCGCCGACCGACGCCGCAAGTTGCAACCGTGGAAGGCGAGGCGCAACGCCTGCGGGCAGCTTGAATGCGAAGAGCGCGGTCACATCCGGGTCCGTGTCAGACCCGAGTTCCGTCACGATTTCTAGCTCGGGTGCACGCGCGCGCAGCGCGTCATAGCGTGCAGTGACGAAGTCGGACGTCAGCAGCATCAAGACCTTGGAACGGCCGGTTGGGGTTGGCGCAGTCATGCAAAGCTTCTCTCGAAGGTGAAATGGGGGTTGTGCCGCCGCGCTTGACGAACCAGGAGTTTCCAGCGCAAGTCGATCACGTCCGGTCGGCGCAGGAACGCCTTGGTTTGGCGCGCTTCGGCCGGCGGTAATTTCTTGGGTGTTCCTGCGGCCATTGCCTGCAGTTGCACGCGCGCCGCGAACTCGAGCACTGTCGCCGCGATGGCGGTGTCGGCAATGGATTCACCCACCACCACCGAGCCGTGGTTGCGCAGGAGGATGGCGCGGTTCGAGCCCAGCCTCGCGGCTATGCTTGCGCCTTCCTTCTTGTCGAGCACGATGCCATCGAACTCGTCGAACAGCACGATGTCTTCATAGAACAGCGCGCCGCTCTGCGTCACTGGCTCCAGGTTGCTGCCGACAATGCCCAGCGCCAGGGAGGCTTCGGAGTGCGTGTGCAGGATGCAGCAGACCTCGGGACGGGCATCGTAGATCTCGGTGTGGATGTTCAGCGTGGGATTGCAGGGCAGGGCGCCGGTGACAGTTTGAAGATCGAAGTCGGACTCGATCAAGGCCGGTGCCGTCGCTTCCTCGAAGCCAAGGCCGTAGGGAATGCTCCAGAATGTTCGCGCACCTGGCAGCCGCGCGGTGAGATGGCCGGAGATTCCGCTGCCCTGGCCATCCATGGCGAGCACCTGGAAGGCATGGACCAGATCGTGAATCAGTGCCGGTAAGGCGTCATTGTTCATTCGTCAATCTCCTCAATTCGATTCAGTGGGTGTGCGGGGCGTTGGACGTGCTTTCGACGTCCACGGCTGTCGCGTCGTAGCTGAACAGCCATTCGTAGCGTTGGCGCACGCTGTCCTCGTTCCATTCGCTGTCGACGTAGTGGCTTGCCTGGGTCGCATCGGCCAGCAGCGGATTGTGGAAACGCGCAGCGTTCGCCGCCGAGCCGCGCACGATGCGAGAGGTGCGCTCCAGCCGCAGGCCCTGGTAGCGCAGCAGTCCGGCGGCCAGGTCGTCGCGATGGGCGGCAAGACAACGCGCGAGCACCACGCCGTCCTCCAGTGCCATCACCGCGCCTTGTGCCAGGAATGGCAGAGTCGAATGGCAGGCGTCGCCCAGCAGCGTGACGCGGCCCTGCGTCCAGCTGTCCATGGGCTGACGGCTGAGCAACGCCCACTTGTAAGGCTGTCCGATACCGCGGATCAGGCATTGCACATCCTCGTGCCAATGCCTGAAGTCGTTCAGGCATTCCTCGACGGTGCCGCGTTCGGTCCACGACTCGACCTGCCAGTCGCTTCGCTCCACGATGCCCACGAAATTGACGAGCTTGCCCTCGCGCAACGGGTAGTGGATGACATGGGCACCTGGGCCGATCCAGTTGGTGCCAACGTTCGCATGCAGGTGCGACGGAAGCGCCTCGCGCGGCACCAGCCCGCGCCAGGCAACACAGCCGGTGAACTGCGCAGGACTTTGTCCGAACATGGCGCCGCGCACGCGCGAGTGCACCCCGTCGGCACCAACAAGGACATCGCCGCGCACGCGCTCCCCGCCTTCCAGTTCGACTTCGGCACCGTCGTCGTCCTGCGTAAAGCTGACAACTTTGGCGCCCAGCTTGATGGCGTCCGATTGGCGCTCGCGCACATGCCGGGCCATCAGTGCGTGAAGATCGGCTCGGTAGATGAGGTAGTAAGGAAAACCGTACTTCTGGACCGACTCCGCGCCGAGGTCGAAAAGCTTCCACGTCTGGCCGGAGTTCCAGAGCCTGACTTGCTTGCCTGCGGCTTCGGTCGCCAGCTTCGGCAATTCCTCGCCCAGGCCAATGTCGGCCAGGCATCGTGAGCCGTTCGCGCTCACCTGAAAACCCGCGCCTACTTCCCCGAGTTGAGGCGCTTGCTCCAGAACCGTCACACGGAAGCCGCGCCGCTGCAGGGCGAGCGCGCAGCAAAGACCCCCGATGCCGGCCCCGGCAATCAATACGTGCAAAGGTTTGCCCGCCATGCGATGTCTCCTTCAATCTGCTTGGCCCGATTGGCCATGCAGCTATTGCATCGCAGGGGCAGAAATTTGGGAAGTTAAACTATCAAATCAATTGATGACTGCTGCTTATGAATATCAGCACCCGGCAACTCCAGGCTTTCGTTGCCATCGCCCGTCTGGGCAGCTTCACGCGCGCTGCCGAAGAAATCTTTGTCACGCAAGCGGGATTGAGCCTCATGTTGAAGGACTTCGAGGCGCAGGCCGGCGCCCGACTGTTCGACCGCACGACGCGCTCGGTGCGCCTTACGCCTGCGGGCGAATCGTTGCTGCCCACCGCGCGCAGCATGCTGGCTGACTGGGAGCGCGCGACGTCCGGCATTGGACAGCTCTCTGCGGCCGCCGAGCAGCAGGTCTCGTTGGCTGCCACGCCACTGATCGCCTCGAGTGTGCTGCCGCACTGGCTCCAGGACTTCCGCCGCGCGCAGCCTGGCATCCGTGTCAACGTCAGCGACCTGGACCGCCGGCAGATCCTGCATGGCATTGAGGCTGGCGAAGTCGATCTTGGACTGGGAGCCTTCTTCAAGCCGGCGGCGGGTATCGAACGCCAACTGCTGGCCACCTTTGACCTTGTGCTGGTCAGCGCTGGCCCAGCGCGGTTACCTGGGCGTGGCGCGCGCAGAGCGAAAGTCGTTCAGCGCGCGAACTGGTCGTCCCTGGCCGGCGAATACCTGCTTGCGCTCAGTGCGGACAATCCAATTCAAAAGCTGGTGGATGCGCAACTGCGCAGCATCGACATCTCCACGAGCCGCAGTGGCCCGTTGCAGAATATTCAAGCGATCATCGCGATGGTCGAAGCCGGTCACGGCCGGGCGGTGCTGCCGGCATTCGTCGCTCCAGCCTGTGAACGCTACAGCGTGACGCTCCAGGCACTGGCCGATCCGGTCGTACCGATTGAATTCTTCGCGGTCAGCAGGAAGGGGCGTCAGAAGACCGAACTGGCACGCAAGCTAACTTCAGCGCTGTCCAGGCACTTCAGCAACATCGCCAATGCGGCCGTAAGTTAGTGCGAGAACAAGAAGCAGCCCGAAGCGTCGTAGCTAGCGCGATTTCTATTTGCGCCAAGTTCGCTCGAGCAGAACCATGCTGATGCATGCCGATGCAAGGACTGCAATTCCAAGAAAGTAGTCCGTGGCAGCCATGAAGAGTGATTGTTCGGTCATCAATTGATTGACAACGGCCAGAGCACGTTTGCCCGCGAGCGCCGGGTCACCGACCGATGAGAAGTGTGCGGTGAGTCGGGAAAGTATGTCGTCCACACCCGGGCGCCCCAGGGTCACAGACTCCGACAGCTGGGCGTAGCGCGTCGTGCCGCGCCATTGCATGACCAGAGTTGCCACTGCGATGCCGACCGCCGTGCCAAATTGGGCGAGCATGTTCTTCACCTGATTGGCGTTTGAAAAGACAGTTTCGTCATGCTGAAGTTTTTGGAAGGTCTGCATGGCGGTGGTGGCCAGCACCAACATGACGAACGCGCCATTCAAAAGCAATGCAGGTGCGATGTGAATCCAGGGATCGGCGGATTCGCTGAGCCTGGAAAGTACGAAGCCAAAGATGCCAAGACATACGAAGCCGGCGATGAAGTAGCGCGAAGGTCCGGGATGTCCTGCGACAAATCGCGACATGACTTGCCATACGACAAAGCCGGCTGACGCGCCAATGGCCAGGAACATCCCGACGATCTCCAGCGGAAGGTTCAGTGCCTGGCGAATCAGGATGGGAAGTACATAGTTGTCGCCCGCGACGATCGCGTATGTCGCAGTGAACGCGCAGGCTCCCACAATGAATCTTCGCTGTACCAGGTCGCGAAACCGCAGCGATGGCTGGTCGTTGCGCAGTTCCCAGAGCACGAACATGACCAGCGCAAGCAGGGCCACGGTGACAGATGCTTCAATCCAGCCGGGTGCAACGAACCAATCGTAGCTGGAGCGCTGAAGGGCGTGCAGCAGGACAAAGCTGCCGAGTATCAAAATCACAAGTGCCTTCGGATGCGTGTGCGATCTTTTCTCGGCAGCTGTCGCCGAGTTCGGAAGCACGAAAGTGGAGATCAGAGCGATCGCCAATGCAGGAACGATCAGTGCGATGAATGCATACCGCCATGTGCCGTGCAACACTGCCGCGGCTGCGATGAGCGGCCCTAGCATGCCGCCGACAGCGAGCCCGTTGGCGAAGTACTTGATGCCGGTGAATCGCGCTTTCGACGGCGGAATGTGGTTGACGATGACGCGCCCGACTGTGAAGAATGTTGCACCACCCAAGCCCATCAACGCTCTGCCGAGCGCGAACTCCACCAGCGTCGAGCTGATCGCGCAAGTCAGGGCGCCGGCTGCAAAGAGGCACATGGAGGCCTGAACGAAGAGGCGCCAGCCAAGCCGCTCGACGATCCATCGTTGCTTGTAGATTGTGGTGATGGCGACGACGGCGTAGATCGTTGCCACGGAGCTGTACTCTTCCGGACTTGCGCCAATTTCGCCCATGACAGGCGCGGCATTGATGGCAACGATGCCGTTATGCAGAAAGTCTGCCGCGGTGAAGCTGAATATCAGAATAAGCAGCAGTTGCTTTGACAGTGAGGCCCGATGGTCGAGTTGTCCAAGCACTGCATTCATATTGAACCTCGCGCGCCCAGTTCTATGGTCAGGTCGTGCCGCCGGTAGCAGCCAAACCTTCTCGCTGGTTCAACAAGTCCGTCGAAATTACCGGTCGCGAATTGACTATCGCGTCTTGTGGGGACAGATCCCCCGAAGGAGGAGAAAGCGATGGTCATCGGCATTACGTTTGGTTGGCGTTGGTGTCCGAACTATAAAAAAGCAACAGTGATCTGGTAAGTTGGCAAAAATCCCAAAGACTGGTGCGTTTTTGCACCAATTGATGTGCAGAGCACTGGATGATTGAATCGCTTTGTGGAAATCGCACAGCATGGCGGCTTCTCGGTCAGTGCCAGAACTGCCTGGCTGCGCAGTGACTCTCGGCTCTCTTGGGCGGTGTCAGGTAAGGCTCATCTCCAGCGCCCTGGTCTGAAACGCCAACTGCCGCCAAAGGCCTTCGTCGCTCGTCCTGGCTTGCATGACGCGCGAGTCAATGCGTACCGTGCCGCGACCGTCCTTGCGCACAGCCACCAGCGATGGCGCCCCCGTCTCATAAGGCCGCCGTCCAGCTTGCCGTCTTCGCGGCTCAGCATGGGGCGACGGTCAAATTTCCAGGAAAAGCTCCGCCACCATCGAGCGGAGCCAGCGGTTTGCAGGGTCGTGGTGAAAGCGCTCGTGCCAATGCTGTTTGATGCAAAAGTCCGCAAACCGGTACGGGGGCGCAACGGCCTTGACGCGAGCGATCCTCACCAGCGTCTGGGCCACTCGCTTCGGGACGGTCGCAATGAGTTCGGTGTTGGCCAAGAGGTTTCCGAGGCCTGGAAGGGTGGGCAATGAAAGCGCGACTTTGCGTTGTACACCCCGCCGCTTCAGCGCTTGCTCGACGATCTCGTTTCCGGTCCCGGGCGCGGTGATGACCGCGTGCCTTTCTTTCTTGAATGTCCCTTCGGTCAGCGATTCGCCGACACGAGGATGCTGGCGACGCATCACGCAGGCGAATCCGTCTTCGAACAGCTTCTGCTGAAAGAAGCCGGCGTCAAGCTCCGGCATGTATCCGATCGCCAGATCGGCATCGCCCGATTCCAGCAGCCTGGCGGTCTCGGCCGTGATCCTCAGCACTTCGATCCGGACATCCGGCGCGGCCTTCGCAACCTTGTTCATCATGGCCGGCAGGAACTCGAGGTTGCTGATGTCCGTCATCGCAATACGGAATGTTCTGGAAGAGGACGCCGGATCGAACTCCGCCTGCTGCTCGGTGGCCGACAGCAGCAACTCGAAGGCTTGGCGCAGCTGGGGCACAAGCATGGCCGCACGAGGAGTCGGGAGCATACCGTCGCCCGTTCGCACGAAGAGTTGATCGTTGAAGCGGCGTCGAAGCCGACCCAGTGCCAGGCTGACCGAGGTCTGCGGAAGGCCCAGGTTCTCGCCTGCCCGGCTCACGCTGCGGGTCTTGTAGATCTCGTCGAATACCGCGAGAAGCTTCATGTCCATTATTCGAATTCCCGCTGGGGTGTATGACGTGTTGTCGATGGACGCAATGATGGGCGCTGCCTAAATTACGTGCAAGTCCCGGACAGGCCCGTCCGGGAAAAACTCGAAGAACTGGAGACTTCCCCCGTGAAATCGTGCTTGCTCCGCATTTTTCTTCTTGCCGGCTTTTCGTTTGCCGGCGTTCCCGCTTTCTCTCAGGATTGGCCAAAGGCGCCTGTCAAAGTCGTGGTTCCCTTCGACGCCGGCTCCACGCCCGACGCCGCCGCCCGAGTGATCGGCGACCGCCTGGCCGCGAGGCTGCATCAGCCCTTCATCGTGGACAACAAGAGTGGCGCGGCAGGAAACATCGGCACCGACGCGGTCGCCAAGGCCGATGCCGACGGGCGAACGATCGGGGTGAGCATCGCCGGTCCGCTGGGCGTGAATGCGCTCCTGTTCAGGAAAATGCCTTATGACGTGTCCAGGGACATTGCACTGGTGACGATCGCGGTGTCCCAACCCTCGGTGCTCGTGGTCGGGTCGAAGTCGGCCACGAAAGATGCCGGGCAGCTGCTGGCGCTGATGAAGGGCGCTTCCAGACTCAGCTTTGCGTCCATCGGTGCGGGCTCGATCTCACACCTCGCGATGGCGGCGTTGGTCGCGCAGGCCGGCGGAGATGCTGTCCATGTGCCTTACCGGGGGTCCGGTGCTGCCGTGACCGCACTGCTTTCGGGCGACGTGGACATGGCACTGCTGCCCGCAGCCGCAGTGATGCCGCACGTGAACGCAGGCAAGCTGCGGGCACTCGCGGTGGCATCGCCGGACCGCTCCCCTTCGCTTCCCGGGCTTCCGACCCTGGCCGAGAGCGGTCTTCCGGACATCAAGGGCGACGCCTGGATCGGCTTCATCGCGCCTGCGAAGACGCCGGCTGCCGTGGTCCAGAACCTTCGCGACCAGATCGTGCAGGTGCTTTCCGAACCGGCCGTCAAGGACAAGCTCCGAATGCAGTACATGGATCCGGTCGGGAACTCGCCCGACGAGTTCCGCAAGCTGCTGGCGGCTGACGTGGCGCGATGGAAGCCCGTCGTGGAAAAAAACAGGATCACCCTGGATTGACGTGCAGAGAGAAAGGCAAACACCCATGGCATCCCCGCAAACAACCCTCCTGGAGCCGGCCCGCAACCTGCCGGTCCAGGGTGAATACGACGTGGTGGTCGTCGGTGGCGGCCCTGCGGGGCTTGCTGCCGCAGCCAGTGCCTCACGCCGTGGCGCCCGCACATTGCTTGTGGAGTCCTACGGTTTCCTTGGCGGCATGGGGACGGCCGGTGGCGTGACCAACTTCGCTGGCCTCTACGGCCGCCATCAAGGCGAGATGCGGCAACTTGTTCACGGCGTCGTGGACGACCTGTTGGCTCGCATCGAGGCGCTGGGTGGGCTCAACAAGCCCCAGGACGGGATGCAGGGTCGCATTCGCGTTCGTTCGTACGACACCTCCGCATACAAGTGCGCTGCCGACCAGTGGATGCTGGCTTGCGGAGTGAAGCTGCTGTTCCATGCGCAAGCTGCATCGGTCCTGATGGACGGCGCGCGCATTGCCGCGTTGGTGGTCGAGAGCAAGTCGGGTCGCCAGGCGATTCGTGCCGGCGTCTTCATCGATTGCTCGGGCGATGCCGACGTGGCTGCATTTGCCGGCGTTTCCTACGAGGTGGGCGACGGCCACGGCAGCGGCCTGTTCCCGTCCACGATGTTCCGCGTCGGCCATGTGGACGCGTCGCAGGCGCTTCCCGCAGTCGGCGAGTTCAAGGCCATCAACGACTTGATGGAACGCGCGCAAGCGGAGCATCCCGGCCGCTACCGATTTCCCCGCGAGAGTGCGATCCTGCGGCCGCAGATCCACTCGTCCGAATGGCGTGCCAACGTCACGCAGATCGCGAATTCCGACGGGCAGGCCATGAACGGGGTGGATGCCGCGGAGCTGAGTGCCGGCGAGGTGGAGGGCAGGAGGCAGATCGTCGAGTACTTCCGCTTCCTGCGTGAACAGGTGCCTGGCTTCGCAGATTCGCGAATCGTGGAGATCGCGCCCCAGGTGGGCATTCGCGAAACGCGCCGAATCGAAGGACTCTACGCACTGACCGGTGATGACATCTTGCATTCCGCACGCTTCGACGACGCGATCGGTATCAACGCCTGGCCGATGGAACTGCACCGGTCGGGGGGCATCACGTGGGGGTTCCCCTCCGATCCGGATCGGGCCTACAACGATCTACCGTGGCGGATGCTTGTTCCTAAGAAAATTGAAAACCTGCTGGTGGCTGGACGTTGTGCCTCGATGACGCATGAGGGGCAGTCCGCCGCTCGAGCCAGCGGAGGATGCTTCGTCATGGGCCAGGCCGCAGGCACGGCCGCCGCGCTGGCTGGCAGCACACCGATGCAGGAGACCCATGTGCCCCGCCTGCAGCAAGCTCTGCGGGAGGATGGAGGCCTGCTGGAGCCGTAAGTCGGCATCTTCGATTTCAGTGGATGGCAAATCGATATGACCTCTCTCAACGACCGCTTCTTGCCGATTTTTTAGCATGGAGGTATCGCCACTGACTGGCTCGTGCCAAGCCGAATGCTGACGCGGGCCATGATCCCGTTCGGCATCAGTACGTTTCAGTTCGGCCCTGCTACCTCGGTCGCCATGGCATTGGACTTCAGGTGCTCATGGGCCCAACAGCAGGCGCTAATTACTCTGCGTGTGTGAGACTGGTCGCAACCTGGTTCGAGTTTTGACTGCGTGGACGCGCGATGTGGAGCGTCGTGGTGCGCAGCGGCTTCAATCCTTTTTCCAGCTAGCTTTTTCCTATGTTCAAACGTTCAAGCTCTACTCCTCCTGACGGCACGACTGATCGGAACCATCGCTGGAAACGGGCTGCGAAATGGAGCGCCATCGTCGCGGGCTCCGGCGCGCTGGTGGTGCTGGTCGCCTCCATCGTCGCGGTGGTCGCCATCTATCCGAAACTGCCCGACAGCTCCGAGCTCGCCGACTACCGGCCCAAGCTGCCGCTTCGGGTGTATTCGGCCGAAGGCACGCTGATCGGCGAGTTCGGCGAAGAGCGCCGCAACCTCATGCCCTTCGCGAACATTCCCAAGGTCATGAAGGATGCGGTGCTGGCCGTCGAAGACGCGCGCTTCTACGACCATGGCGGCGTCGACTACAAGGGCTTCCTGCGTGCCGCGATGGCCAGCCTGAAGGGCGGCCGCAAGCAAGGCGCCTCGACCATCACGATGCAGGTGGCGCGCAACGTCTACCTGAGCTCCGAGCGGACCATGAGCCGCAAGACCTACGAGATCATGCTGGCCTTCCGGCTCGAGCAGCAGCTCACCAAGGACCAGATCCTCGAGATCTACCTGAACCAGATCTACCTCGGCAACCGTGCCTACGGTTTTGCCGCTGCCTCCGAAACCTACTTCGGCAAGCCGCTGCAGAACGTGACCATCGCCGAAGCCGCCATGCTCGCGGGCCTGCCGAAGGCGCCGGGCGCGAACAACCCGGTGGCCAACCCGCGCCGTGCGCGGGCGCGCCAGCTCTACGTGATCGACCGCATGCAGGAGACCGGCTTCATCACCGCAGAGCAGGCGGCCGAAGCGAAGAAGGAAGAGCTGCACCTGCGCGACGCCGCCGACCCGAACCGCCTGCACGCCGAGTACGTGGCCGAAACCGTGCGCCAGATGATGTACGCGCAGTACGGCGACAGCATCTACACCAGCGGCCTCAAGGTCTACACCTCGCTGGTCGCAGCGGACCAGGCGGCGGCGTACAAGTCGCTGCGCAGGGGCATCATGGATTACGAGCGGCGCCAGGTCTATCGCGGCCCCGAGAAGTTCGTCGACCTGCCGACCGAGCAGAAGGAGGTCGACGAAGCCGTGGACGACGCGCTGGCCGAACACCCCGACAACGGCGACGTGATCGCGGCCGTGGTGCTCGATGCCAACGCCAAGGAAATCAGCGCGGTGCGCGCGAACGGCGAAACGATCCAGATCAGCGGCGAAGGCCTCAAGCCTGCGCTGTCGGGCCTTGCAGCCAAGGCGCCGCCCAACATCAAGATCCGCCGCGGCGCGGTGATCCGCGTGGCGAAGACGCCCAAGAACACCTGGGAGATCACGCAGCTGCCCGAAGTGGAGGGCGCCTTCATCGGCATGGACCCGCGCACCGGTGCGATCAAGGCACTGGTCGGCGGTTTCGATTTCGGCAAGAACAAGTTCAACCACGTGACGCAGGCCTGGCGCCAGCCGGGTTCGAGCTTCAAGCCCTTCATCTATTCGGCCGCGCTCGAAAAGGGCTTCACGCCCGCCACCGTGGTGAACGATGCACCGCTGTACTTCGATGCCGCTGCCAACGGCGGCCAGCCCTGGGAGCCCAAGAATTTCGACGGCACCTACGAAGGCCCGATGCCATTGCGCACGGCCCTGATGAAGTCGAAGAACCTGGTGACGCTGCGCGTGCTGCAATCGATCGGCGCACCGTATGCGCAGGACTGGGTCACCAAGTTCGGCTTCGACAAGGACAAGCAACCGGCCAACCTGCCGATGGGCCTGGGCGCCGGCTCGGTCACGCCGATGCAGATGGCTGTGGGCTATTCGGTGTTCGCCAACGGCGGCTACCGCGTCAACCCGTACCTCGTCACACGCGTCACCGACCTCCGGGACAAGGTCCTGATGGAAACCGAGCCCCCGGTGCTCGACGAAACGCGGCGCGCCGTTCCGCAGCGCAATGCCTTCATCATGGATTCGCTGCTGCAAAGCGTGGTCAAGGGCGGCAGTGCCTTCAAGGCGCACCAGGTCCTCAAGCGCGACGACCTCTACGGCAAGACCGGCACCACCAACGATTCCTTCGACACCTGGTTCGCAGGTTTCCAGCCCACGCGCGTCGGCATCGCATGGATCGGCTACGACACGCCGCGCCAGCTCGGCGTGCGCGGCGAAACCGGCGGCAGCCTGAGCCTGCCGATCTGGATCGGCTACATGCAGTCGGCGCTGCAAGGCGTGCCGGTGACGCAGCCGGCCGAACCGCCCGGCGTGGTGAGCATCGACGGCGAGTGGTACTTCGACGACTTCACGCCGGGGCACAACGTGGCGAGCCTGGGCCTGGAGAATGCCGAGCAGCCGCCACCGCCGGTGGAAGAGCTCACCGGCGCGCCCATCGGGGCACCGCCGCAGCGTGATGAGCGCAACAGAATCCTCGACCTTTTCCGATAACGTCGTATGTAGATTCAGTGCTGCATCACCCCACGGCTGACCTTCGTGCCAGCAGAGTTCTTCGTGCATCGCCACATCTACGGCAAGTGGGCTTGCTGCTGCTATCAGTACCTCGTGCAGGCACCGGCACTACCTCAGGTCATCAATGGCAGCACACCTGCCGCCGGACTCGTGGCCCACACATTGATCAGTCGCTTCGTCGACCACCTGCCGTACTACCGACGGGAGGCGATCAACGCGCGCTCCAACGTGCACACGCCTCGCTCGACGCTGGCAAGCTGGTCCGGGCAAGCCGGCGCGGCCCTGGAGCCGCCGTACGAAATCCACAAGCGCTTCGTGCTGGCTGCGCGCGTTTTTCATGGCCGACGAGACGCCGGTCGCGATGCTGGACCCAGGCGCAGGTAAGACCAAATGCGCCTATGTCGGGCCTATGCCCGTGGCGCCTTCGATGCGGGGCCGGGTGCGATCTACGACTTCTGCATTGGGCGAGGTGCCCGATTCCCCATCGCGTTCCTCGGCGCTGCCGGCAGCCGGATAGATTACTGTTGCCGCATCGCCGGTGTTGGCACCGACCGGAATCGAGGCGGGTTCGACCTCAGTCAAGTGGTACGTCACACCCTGCGCCACACGGCAGTAAGTCACCTCGTCCAATCCGGCGTTGACCTGCCGACCGTGAAGCGAATCAGCGGCCACAAGACCCTGCAAATGGCGGAAAAGTATGCCCACCAGAACGACGGGGAGCACATCAAGGCGGCGATGGACAAGCTGCAGGAGCGGATGGCCCGTAAGGTGGCCTGAAACTCGTCGATTCCCTATTGCTGCCCAGTGTGCAACATGGGCACGAGTGGGCATGACTTGGCATGATTGAGGCCATCAACAAAGGATGGCGGAGATCATGGCCAGTGAAAGTAGAGGAAATTCAACACCGCAATGGTGGTACGCGATGCCGTTCGTCGCGGTACTGGTGGCCTGGTGCTTGTGTTGGTGGGCGCTGCGAGGTGACACAGACAGGGGCACCTTCGGCGACATGTTCGGTTCGATCAATGCTCTGTTCAGTGGCTTCGCATTCGCAGGCTTGATCGTGGCGATCCGCTTGCAGAGCGCAGAGCTGGCATTGCAGCGTCAAGAACTCGCGGACACGCGGACGGTGCTTCAAGATCAGAAGTCCCAAATGAAAGCCCAGGCTGACACGCTCGACCTTCAGCAGTTCGAAGCAACATTCTTCCAATTGCTGCGCGCCCTGGGCGACATCGTGAACGCGATCGACATAGTCAACATGAAGACCTTACATGTCACACGCGGCAGGGACTGCATCAAGACCTTCTATGAGCGCCTGGAGGTGGTAATCGGAAATTCATACGGCGACACCGCACTTGTCCAAGCCCAAAATGGCTACAACACCTTCTATCGGGAGTACGAACACGAACTCGGCCACTACTTCCGCCACCTGTACCACGTCATCAAGTTCGTTGACTCGAGCAAAGTGTCTGATAAGCGGCGATACACGTCCTTCGTCCGAGCGCAGCTGTCTTCGTATGAAAGTCTGGTGCTGTTTTACAACTGCTTGAGTGAACACGGGTCGGCGAACTTCAAACCGCTGGTCGAGACGTACGGCTTGCTCAAACACTTGCCCCAAGGAAAGTTGAGTTTTGAACTCCGAAGGACTTTCAAGCCCTCAGCCTACTTGCCCCATCGTCCAGATCCCGCTGATCTGATTGCTATCAAAGCCATGAGCGTTGAAAGCTGGGGTGCCCTTTAGATGCCACGCCGATGACACGATTACACGGGAAATATACAAACCACTTTTGAGCGCAAAGAGCTTGCTATAACAAATATAGCAAGCTCTTCTTTGCTGGCGCAGTGCGTGATTGGTAGGCCTTTATGGGCTTTAACCATCGAACAGCGGATTTTAAGTCCGCTGTTTGTTGATTGCCGCCGAAAATTGACCCTCTGGGGGTGCGGACGAAAACTTGGACTACCAGGAGGTAGTTCGTGTATTCCTACGAAGATCGGATTCGAGCCGTTGAGC
>NZ_JBGLYN010000070.1:0-35901 GCF_047304045.1 Variovorax sp. Varisp85 | reverse complement strand
GCCCGGATCGGTTGAACGCCGATCCGGGCTTTCCTGTTTTTCTTTCTCAACCATCCTTCAGGAGCAGCGTCATGAGACACGGTGATATTTCGAGCAGCAGCGATTGCGTGGGCGTCGCGGTCGTCAACTACAAGATGCCCCGCCTGCACACCAGGGCCGAGGTGCTGGACAACGCCCGCAAGATCGGCGAGATGCTGGTCGGCATGAAGAAGGGCCTGCCGGGCATGGACCTGGTGATCTTCCCGGAGTACTCGACGCACGGGATCATGTACGACGAGAAGGAGATGTACGACACGGCCGCCACCGTGCCGGGCGAGGAGACCGCGATCTTCGCCGACGCCTGCCGCCGCGCCAACGTGTGGGGCGTGTTCTCGCTGACCGGCGAGCGCCACGAGGAGCATCCGGACAAGGCGCCCTACAACACGCTGATCCTCATGAACAACCAGGGCGAGATCGTCCAGAAGTACCGCAAGATCATGCCGTGGGTGCCCATCGAGGGCTGGTATCCGGGCGACCGCACCTACGTGAGCGAGGGCCCCAAGGGCATGAAGATCAGCCTGATCATCTGCGACGACGGCAACTACCCCGAGATCTGGCGCGACTGCACGATGCGCGGCGCCGAGCTCGTCGTGCGGTGCCAGGGCTACATGTACCCGTCCAAGGAGCAGCAGATCCTGGTGTCGAAGGCCATGGCCTTCATGAACAACACCTACGTGGCGGTGGCCAACGCGGCGGGCTTCGACGGTGTGTACTCGTACTTCGGCCACTCGGCGCTGATCGGCTTCGACGGCCGCACGCTGGGCGAGTGCGGCGAGGAGGAGATGGGCATCAACTACGCCGAACTGTCGATGAGCCTGATCCGCGACGCGCGCAGGAACGGTCAGTCGCAGAACCATCTGTTCAAGCTGCTGCACCGCGGCTATACCGGCACCATCAACTCGGGCGACGGCGACAAGGGGCTGGCGGCCTGCCCCTACGACTTCTACGCGAAGTGGATCAACGACCCCGAAGGAACGCGCGAGATGGTGGAAGCGCTCACGCGCAGCACGGCGGGCACGCCGGAGTGCCCCATCGAGGGTATTCCGAACGGGCCGGCGCAAGGCCGATGAACATGGCTCAGGCCTGACTGAAGGTCTTCAGCACCTCGAGCACGCTCAGCGTCGCACCGTCGAGCAGCGCATGCTGGCGGTGCGCGATGCCCACGCAGCGCGTGAGCTTCGGGCTCACCGGCAGGATCTGCATGCGGTCGTTGCCGGACACCGTGTCGGTCGACTGCTGCAGCGGCAGCAGCGAGGCACCGTAGCCGGCGGCCACGAGGCTGCGCATGGCGGCGTCGTAGTTGAGCTCGATGCGCGCGCGCGGCGCGAAGCCGGCGGCGGCGAACCACTCCATCGTGAGGCGGTACATGTGCGTGGTCGCTTCGTTGAAGATCAGCGGCTGTGCCGCCAGCCAGGCCGGCGTGACGCGCCTCGGCGCCTTCCAGCGGCGCGGCACGAAAGCCATCATGGGCTGCTTGCACCATGGCGTAACGACGATGCCGCGCAGCGGCGGCTGCGGAATGGCGACCAGGCCGATGTCGAGCGTGCCCGCCGCCAGCCGCTCCATGGCCTCGTAGGAGCCGCGGATGCTCACCTCGACGTCGATGCCCGAATGCTCCGCGCCCAGTGCCTCCAGCACCTGTGGCAGCAGGTCGACCAGCACGCCGGTCGAGGTGCCCAGCCGCACGCGGCCCACGCGCCCTTCGGCCTGGCGCTTGACGGTCTCGATCGCGTCGTCGGTGTCGCGCAGCAGCTTGCGCCCGCGCTCCACCAGCGCGGCGCCCGCCGCCGTCGGCGTGATGCGCCGGTTGCCGCGCACCACCAGCGGTGCGCCGAGGCGCGATTCGAGTTCGCTGATGTGCAGGCTCACCGTGGGCTGCGCGAGGTGCAGCGCCCTGGCCGCCGCCGAGAACGTGCCAAGGTCGACGATAGCGATGAGGGTGCGCAGCTGGTCGAGGTTGAGTTGTCGCATCGGTTCACATCAGGAAAAGTGATGGCAAGTGTCAGGAATCTCAACTTCCACAATAGCATGCGTCGCCTGAAGATGAGCGCTCCCAACCAAGGAGCCCATCGTGACCGCGCCAAAGCCATCGTCCTTCCATCAACGCCTGATCCATGCCCTGCGCGGCTGGCACCGCCGCGTGATGGATCGCCGCCGCATGCGCGCCGATGCGTCGCAGCTTTCGCACATGAGCGATCACGAGCTGCGCGACCTGGGCATCGGGCGCAGCGAAGTGCCGCAGCTGCTGGACCGCGACCGTTACTGACACCGCCGGATTTGAGGTTCAAATCGGGGCCGTGCCCAAGCCAGTCCTTCCCGCTCTCCTTTACATCGAACTCACTTCGCCGCAGTCGGTCAATGGCCGACGCGCGGCCTTTCAGTCGCTCTGGCTGCTGGTGCGCATGCGGCATGCCCACGATGCCGGCGCCGGCATCGTGCGGCTGGCGGACCTGCGCGGCGAGGTGTCCGACGCAAGCACGCTGCGCATGGTCGTGAGCCGCGCGTTCCGCGACTTCAAGGCCTGGCATATCGAGGTCGGCTGGGGCGAGGACACGCAGCGCGAGCCCCGCTTCCTCAATGCAGAACGGCGCAGCCAGGGCCCGTTCTGGCTGCCGGCCGCCGAGGCGAAGCGCGTGCGCGTGCTGGTCGAAGGCCGCGCGGCCACGACGGCCGAGGTGGCGTCGTTCCTCGGGCTGCGTTCGCGCGGAACACAGGCCGCCGCCGGCTCGCCGCCGCCTGATGCCGTGCACCTGCAGGACGCGGCTTTCTGGAAGCAGCTGGTCGCGTCGCAGCAGGCGGCGCGGCAGGGCCGGCTGATGGCGCCCGTGGCGGGCGAGAACACGGGCGGGAGCGCCCTCGAATCGATCCGCCTCGCCGGCACGCTGGCCGCCACCGACTTCCAGCGCGCCCTGGTCACGCTCAACGAGGCCATGCTGTGGCGCCGCCTCGGCGACAACGAGCAGGCGCGGCGCCGGCTGCAGGCGCTCAAGAAGCAGCGGCTCGCGCACCACGTGGCGGGCAACGACTACCTCGGCGCGATGGAGTGCATCGTCTCGGCGTGGTGTGCCTACACCGCGCGCGACCTGCCGCTGGCGCAGTCGCTGCTGGGCGGTATGGCCGAAGACGCGGCTCGCGCGCTGGTGCTGCGGCACCACCCCGACGTGCGCTTCGAGTGGTGCAACCTCTGGGCGCTGGTGTGCCGCTCGCGCGCGCTGGCGCTGTCGGCCGACGACATGCCCGCAGCCGCCGCGCTCGCCGAGGAATCGCTGCGCCGTTTCGGCGAGGCGTTGGCGGCCGCCTTCGAGTCGCACTCCTTCGACGCGGCACAGCACGTGGCCGCCAACATGGGCATGGCCGCATGGCTGTTCGACCGCGTGGGACTGTCCGACCTGCCCGCGCTCGCCCACGACGGCAAAGCCGACACCACCCGCCGCGCCGTGCAGTGGATCGCCTTCAGCGAATGGCTCTGCAGCCACGCCGACGGGCAGGGCCGCTCGGCGTGGAACGCGATCTACCTGATGCGCATCGCGCGCGGCCACTGCAGGCCGGAGACCCGGCCCACGCTCGCGCAGTTCCGCGCGCAGAAGCCGCTGGACCCGGCCGCGGTCTCGGTGCTGGCCGGTCCGCTGGCCGACGCTTTCGACGCCGCGAATTGGCCGGCGCACTGGGTGCAGGTGGCGCAGGCGCGGCTGGCCGATCACCGGGCCGGGCAGCGCCGCTACCCGGGCCTGCAGCACTGCAGCCTGCTGTTCGAGCACGCCTGGTACGCGGCGCACGCGGGCGACCTGAAAGCGGCGGAGCAGTCGCTGGCCTCGCTGCGCGAAGCGCTGCCGCAGCTGGTGCCGAGCGACCGCGCCTACTTCACCGAATCGTGGAACGACGCGCTGCCGGCAGAACTGGTGCTGGAGGCGAAGCCGCCACGTCGGCCGGCGGCGCGGAAGAAGGCCGCGTCGCGCGCAAGCTAGACTGGTTTTCAGCAGCATGCCCGAGAACTCCAACGACCCCATCGACCTGGCCGCCCACCGCGAACGCCGCGCGCGGCAGCAGAAGCTGCGCGCAGCAGCGCAGGCATCGCACGGCGCCGACGCATCGGCGAAGCCGGGGCCGGACGAAGTGCCCTGCATCCGTTGCAAGGAGCCCATCTTCGGCTACGCGCTGCGCTGTCCCCATTGCGGCGTGCATTTCAGCGGCCGCGCCGAAGACTTCGCGCCGAACGAAGGTCTGCCGCGACGCGCGAAGGCGATCGTCGCGCTGGTCGCCGTGGCGCTTCTGCTCGCGGGCCTGAGCGACGACATCGCGGCCCTGTGGTGGCGGATGAAATAAGTCCTGCCGCGCTCAGCGCGCGGCGGACGGCTTGGCAGTCGACTTGCGCACCACCAGCTCCGGCCGCAGCACCACGGTCGACGCCGACATCGAACGGCCGTCGATCTCGTCGAACAGCATCTCGGCCGCGCGCCAGCCCAGCTCGCGGTGCGGCAGGCGGATGGTGGTGAGCGGCGGGTCGACCATGTCGACCAGCGGCATGTCGTTGTGGCCGGTGATGGAAATGTCCTTGGGTACGCGCAGGCCGGCTTCGCGCAGCGCGTCGTAGGCGCCCAGTGCCACGAGGTCGTTGCAGCACACCACGGCCTGCGGGGCGGCGCCGGCTTCGAGCATCTGCTTCATCGCCACCGCGCCGGCTTCGCGGCTGTAGCTCGCGCACTCGACCACGCGGAAGGGCTTCATGCGGTGGTCCCTCAAGGCCTGCTCCACGCCCAGCCGACGGCCCACGCCAGTGGGAATGTTCTGCGGGCCCGCGAGGTGCGCGATGCGCTTGTGGCCCAGACCCACGAGGTGATCGACCGCGAGCTTCATCGCCAGCCGGTCATCGCTGACCACCGCGGGCAGGCGGCCGGTCTCGTCGGCCCGGTTGACCAGCACCGCGGTCATGCCGGCCTGGGTGACGAACTCGATCAGCGGGTCGTCGCGCGTGGCGGTGGCCATGACCACCCCGTCCACCCGCTGCGCCAGCATGCGCTCCAGCACGGGCCTTGCGAGCGCGGGATCCACGACGTTGGTGACGAACACGAAGTACCCGCGCGCCGCGGCGCTGGCCTCGATGCCCTGCAGGATGGGCGGGAACACCGCGTTGGTGATGTCCGGCACCAGCACGCCGATGGTGTGGGTGCGGCCCGTTCGCAGCGCCGAGGCCGCGCGGTTGGGCCGGTAGCCCAGGCGCTGCGCCGCCTCCTCGACCACGCGCAGCACCTCGTCGCTGATCAGCGAGCGCTTCTCGGGGCTGAGCGCGCGGGAGACGGTCGACACGTGCACGCCGGCGGCGCGGGCGACGTCGCGGATGGTCACGGGCGTGGAAGTTGGGCTGGTACTCATGGATTGATGCAAACGGTTGTCGTGCCGGTCAGGGGTGCACGGGGCGTTCTGGTATTCCCGACCTGCTGAACGGGGGCATTTTACTTTTCAGCGATCTGGACTAATATCGTGCAAACGATTGCACTAATCCACCATGAACATCGCCACCTCCCCCGAATCGGTGCTGGGCTTCACGCTCGATGCCATGAAACGCACGCCCGACCCGCGGTTGCGCACCGTGATGGAAGCCGTCACGCGCCACCTGCATGCCCTGGTGCAGGAAGTGAAGCTGACGGAAGAAGAGTTCGAGCAGGCACTCGAATTCATCGTCGCCATCGGCCATGCCACGGGCGAGACCAAGAACGAGGTGGTGCTGGCGGCGGACATCCTAGGTGTATCGACCGTGGTCGCGCTGCAGAACAACCAGGACCCGCATGGCGAATCGCCGGCCGCGCTGCTCGGGCCGTTCTGGCGCGCGAACTCGCCGGACTGCGCACTGGGCGAGAGCATCGCGCGCTCGGGCACGCCGGGCATTCCGCTCGAAGTGACGGGCACGGTGCGCGACGGCAGGGGCCAGCCGGTGGCCGGCGCCACGGTCGACGTGTGGCAGGCCTCGCCCATCGGCCTCTACGAAAACCAGGACCCGTCGCAGGAGAACATGAACCTGCGCGGGCGCTTTTCCACCGACGCCGAGGGCCGCTTCCATTTCCGCAGCGTGCGTCCCGCCGGCTACCCGGTGCCGACCGACGGCCCCTGCGGCGTGCTGCTGCGCGCGCAGGTGCGCCACCCGAACCGGCCCGCGCACCTGCACTTCATGGTGAGCAAGCCGGGCCACAAGGTGCTGATCACGCAGGTCTTCGCCGACGACGACGAGAACCTGGAAAGCGACCCGACCTTCGGCGTGACGCGCCGCCTCATCGGCCGCTTCGCACTGGCCCCCGACGGCAAGAGCGCGTCACTCCACCACGACTTCGAACTCGAACCGGGCGAGATGAAGTTCCCCCGCCCTCCTATACCTTGACCACCCCCAGGCTGCGCGCACTTCGTGTCGCTTCGCCAACCCCCTTCGAGGGGGCAACACCTGCGGCCCGGCAAAGCCGGTTCCGCGGTGTTCCGCGAAAAGACTCCGTACCGACTCATCCACTCCTTTCACATCCATGAGCTTCGACCCAGTCTCCAGACTCGACGGCAAGGTCGCCGTCATCACCGGCGGCCTTGGCGCCATCGGCTATGCCACGGCCACGCGCCTGGCCGCGCTCGGCGCCACCTGCGTGCTGCTGCACCGCAAGGGCGACGATGCGGCGGCGCGCGTGGCCGCCCTGCCCTCGGTCAGCGGCCAGCGCCATGCCGCGATCCGCGCCGACATCGTCGACACGCCCAGCCTCGTGGCCGCGGCGGCCGAGGTGAAGGCCACGCTCGGGCGCTGCGACATCCTCGTCAACAGCGCGGGCCACACGCAACCGGTGCCGGCCGCCGACCTCGACGCGCTGACCGACGAGCTCATCGACGACATCGTGCGCGCCAACTTTCGCGGTGTGTTCGCCACCATCCGTGCCTTTGCGCCGATGCTGAAGGCCAGCGGCGACGGGCTGGTGGCCAACATCTCTTCCATCGCGGGTTTCACGGGCGTGGGCAGCAACCTCGCCTACGTGGCCGCCAAGGCCGGGCTCGACGTGGTGGGCGACGCGCTGGCCAAGGCACTCGCGCCGTCGGTGCGCGTGGTGTCGGTGTCGCCGGGCGCGGTCGAATCGGGTTTCGTGCCCGGGCGCGGCGCGGAATTCGCGAACAAGATGGCCAGCACCACACCACTGGGCCGCATCGGCTTGCCCGACGACGTGGCTGCCACGGTCGAAGCGCTGGCCACCACGCTGCGCTTCGTGACCGGCACGCGCATCGTGGTCGACGGAGGGCGCCACCTGTGAGCACCGCCAAGACACTCATCACCTGCGCGGTCACGGGCAACCTCGTGAAGCCGGAGCAGACGCCGCACCTGCCGATCACGCCGGTGCAGATCGCCGACGAGTGCCTCGCCGCGGCCGAGGCCGGCGCGGCGCAGGTGCACATCCACGTGCGCCATCCCGAAACCGGCAAGCCCTCGATGGAGGTCGAGCTGTACCGCGAGGTGGTCGAGCGCATCCGCCGCGAGAACCGCGAGCTGATCGTCAACCTCACGACCGGGCCGGGCGGGCGCTTCATTCCGAGCGAGGACGATCCGAAGATCGCCGCACCGGGCACCACGCTGCTGCCGCCCGAGAAGCGCGTGGAACACATTGCGCTCATCAGGCCCGACGTGTGCTCGCTCGACCTCAACACCATGAACTCGGGGCCCGACGTGGTCATCAACACGCCGAAGAACGTGCGGCGCATGGCGAAGGTGATGCGCGAGGCCGGCGTGAAGCCCGAGCTGGAGATCTTCGACTCCGGCGACATCAACCTCGCGCTCGACCTGATCGCCGACGGCACGCTCGACGGCCCGGCCATGTGGACCTTCGTGCTCGGCGTGAAGTACGGCTTCGCGCCCACGCCCGAGACGCTGCTCTATGCGCGCAACATGCTGCCGCGCGGCGCCTTCTGGAGCGCCTTCGGCATCGGGCGCATGGAGTTCCCGATCGTCGCGCAGGCATGGCTGCTGGGCGGCCATGTGCGCGTGGGCATGGAGGACAACATCTACCTGGAGAAGGGCGTGCTCGCCGAGAGCAACGCCCAGCTCGTGGCGAAGGCACGCGACATCCTCGTGAGCCTGGGCGGTGAAGTTGCGAATCCGCGTGAGGCACGCGCGATGCTGGGGTTGCCGGATGCGAGGGGCTAGCGTGGACTCCCGCATCTCTCCTTGTTGTGCGCGGCGTCGTTCGGGGCGCGATCACGCCGACGGGGTACCTTGCTCCGCGAATGTCCCCCGGCCTTCGGCCTCCTCCTTTATTTCGCTGCGCAAGGCACCCCGCCAGCGTGATCGATGGACGCGGTCGTTGATCGGCTCGTATAAGCGCAGCGCCCACCGTGCACAGGGCACCGGGTGCTCCCCGCAGCGAAATAAAGGAGGAGGCGAAGCCGGGGGACATTCGCGGAGGGGAGTACCCGGTGGCCTGTGCACGCGCCCCGAACACAAGCAATCCCAAACACAGCAAGCAGGAAGCCAAAAATGAACGTCGCGGCCATGCACACGACCCACACCTCCCGCGCATTGCGCGTGAACGAGAAAGCCGCCAACCTCGACGCGCTGCGACTACACGCCTCGCCACAGGCAGAACCCGCCCCGCCGTCCGGCCATGCCGTGGTACGCATCGCCGCCGCCGCAGTGAACCCGAGCGACGTAAAAGCAACGCTGGGCCTCATGCCGCAGGCCGTGTGGCCCCGCACTCCGGGGCGCGACTTCGCAGGCACAGTCGTGAGCGGACCATCCGAATGGATCGGCCGCGAGGTCTACGGCTCCGGTGGTGACATCGGCATCACACGCGACGGCTCGCATGCGCGCTACCTCGTGCTGCCCGAGCAGGCGCTGCGCGCCAAGCCCCAAGGCATCTCGATGGACGAAGCCGGCGCGGTGGGCGTGCCCTTCGTCACCGCTTACGAAGGCTTTCGCCGCAGCGGCATGCCGCAGGCGGGCCAGACAGTGCTGGTGCTCGGCGCCAACGGCAAAGTCGGGCAGGCTGCGGTGCAGCTGGCCTCGCAGGCCGGCGCACGCGTGATCGCGGTACAGCGGCATGCCGGTCCCTTCGAGGGCTTTGCCAGCGGACCGGTGGACGTGATCGATGCGCGCCACCACGCCGACGTGGGCGCTCAGGTGCGCGAACTCACCGACGGGCGCGGTGCGCACATCGTCTACAACACCGTCGGCAGCGCCTACTTCGAGGCCGCCAACAAGGCGATGGCCAAGGGTGCGACGCAGATCTTCATCGCCACGCACGAGCGCGCGGTGCCCTTCGACATCTTCGCGTTCTACCGGGGCATGCACACCTATGTGGGCATCGACTCGCTGGCGATGGACTGCATCGCCAGCACCGCGCAGCTCGACGCCATGCGCGAAGGCTTCGAGCGCGGCACGCTGAAGCCCTTTCCCGTCGCACGCAGCTTCACGCTCGACGAAGCGATCGACGCCTACCGGCTGGTGCTCTCGGGCAGCACCGACCGCGTCGTGCTGCGACCCTGAACCCTGGAGCACCCGACCATGCACGTGACCCGTTTCAACGAAGCGCCGCACTACGAGGCGCCCAACCATTTCGACATGCGCTGCCTGCGGCTGCAAGGCAAAGAGGCCGGGCCGTCCACGCAGATGTGGATGGGCGTGAGCCAGATCCTTCCAGGCGGCCACACCGGTCTCGACGGCTCGCCGATGGAAAAGCTGTATCTCGTGCTCGAAGGCCAGCTGCACGTGGTCGGCGAGATCGACGGCGCACACCAGGAAGACGTGCTCGAGCCCTACGACAGCTGCCGCTTCGCGCCCGGTGAAAAGCGCCAGCTGGAGAACCGGAGCAACCGGCCGGTGCTGGTCGCGCTGGTGATGCCGAACGCGCCACCGGCGTAGCGGCCTCCCCTCTTTCGGTCATTCATCGCTCATCGAACAATTCAACGGAGACAAGACGCATGAAGAAGACATCCTCATGGAGCCGCAGGCAGACACTGGCGGCGGCAGCAGCCTTGGCCGCCTGCGCGCTGACCGGCGCCCACGCACAGGGCCCGTGGCCGGGCACGCAGCCGATCAAGCTGGTCGTGCCCTTCACCGCAGGCAGCGGCACCGACATCGTCGCGCGCCTTGTGGCCGAGAAGCTCGGGCCCGCACTGGGCACCAGCGTGATCGTCGACAACAAGCCCGGTGCCGGAGGCACGCTGGGCGCGGCCATTGCGGCCAAGTCGCCGGCCGATGGCTACACGCTGCTGGTGCATTCGGCCGGCCACCTCGTGAACCCGTGGATCTACAAGGGCCTGTCGTACGACACGATCAAGGACTTCACCGGCATCACGCCGATGGCCAGCCTGCCCAACGTGCTGGTCACCGCGCCCTCGCATTTCGCGAACGTGCAGGACCTCGTCGCGAAGGCCAAGGCCAAGCCCGGCGGCTTCAACTACGGCTCGGCGGGCAACGGCTCGGCCACGCACATGAACGCCGAGGTGTTCCGCCTCGCGGCCGGCATCGACGCGCAGCACGTGCCGTTCCGTGGCACGCCCGAGGCCATGACCGAGGTGATGGCCGGGCGCGTCGACTGGTTCTTCGCGCCGATGGTGTCCGCCCTGCCGCTCATCAAGACCGGCAGGCTGCAGGCGCTGGCCGTGGGCACAGGCAAGCGCTCGTCGGCGCTGCCCGATGCGCCGACCACCGCAGAGGCCGGCGTGCCGGGCTCGGAGTACCTGTTCTGGGTCGGCCTGTTCGCGCCCGCGAAGACGCCGCAGCCGGTGGTCGACCGGCTGCAGGCCGAGGTCGCGAAGATCATGGTGTCGCCCGAGCTGAAGGAACGGCTGGAGAAGCTCGGTGCCGAGCCGTTCACCATGCCTTCGGCGCAGTTCAACAAGTTCCTCGTGGACGAGACCGGCAAGGCCCAGCAGGTGGTCAAGGCCGCGAGCATCAAGGTCGACTGACATGACCCGCACGCTCTTCACGGCGGCAGCCCTCGTCGCCGGCTTTCTCATGCCCGGCGCCGCGCAGGCGCAGCCGGCCGACCTCGTCGTCATCAACGCGAAGATCGCCACGCTCGATGCCGCCGGCACCACCGCGCAAGCACTCGCCGTGCGCGACGGCCGCATCGTGGCCGTCGGCAATGCCGCGCAGATGCGCGCACTCTCGGGCTCCGCGACACGCGCCGTCGATGCGGGCGGACGCACCGTCATTCCCGGTCTCATCGACTCGCACATGCACGCGGTGCGCGCGGCGTTGAGCTATTCGACCGAAGTCAACTGGATCGGCGCAGGCACCATCGCCGAAGCCATGGCGCGCATCCGCACCGCCGCTGCCAATGCCCGCCCCGGCGGCTGGCTGATCGTTGCAGGCGGCTGGACCGAGCAGCAGTTCGCCGAGCGCCGGCGTCCGACGATGGCCGAGCTGCAGGAGGCCGCGCCGGACCACCCGGTGTACGTGCAGCTCTTCTACGAAGCGGTGGTGATGACGCCCAAGGCGCTCGAGGCACTCGGCGTTCCCGCCGGCACCCTGCCTGCGGGCATGAAGCCCTCGCCCGACGGTGCGCCGGGCTGGATGACCGGCGACATCGTCGGCATCTCGGCCCTGTTCGACAAGCTGCCCAAGCCGACCTACGACGACAACGTAGCGGGCACGCGCGCCTTCTTCACCGAGCTGAACCGGCTCGGCATCACCGGCCTGGTGGACCCGGGCGGCTTCAGCATTGCGCCCTCGCAGTACGCGGCGCTGTTCGAGCTGTGGCGCGAGAAAGCGCTGACGCTGCGCGTGGCCTACAGCGTGTTCGCGCAGAAGCCCGGCGCCGAGCTGCAGGAGTTTCGCGACCTCACGCAGATGCTGCCGATGGGCTTCGGCGACGACATGCTGAAGTTCAACGGCCTGGGCGAGCGCGTGACGCTCGCGATGTACAACAACAACTTCCCCGACGAAGCGGTGAAGGCGAAGTTCTACGAGCTCATCAGGTGGGCGGCCACGAAGAAGCTCGCGGTCACCATCCATTGGCAGGAGAACGGCTCGGCCGATCATCTGCTCGGGCTGTACGAAAAGCTGAACGCCGAGGTGCCGATCAATGGCCTGCGCTGGTCCATCGCGCACCTGGACGATGCTTCGCCCGAGACGCTCGCGCGCATGAAGGCGCTGGGCATCGGCTGGACCATGCAGGACGCGATGTACTTCCAGGGCGACCGCGTGCTCGCCGTGCGCGGCGACGCGGCAAGGCGCATGCCGCCCATCGGCACGGCCCTGCGCACCGGCGTGAACGTGGGCGCTGGCACCGATGCGCATCGCGTGGCCTCGTACAACCCCTTCGTCGCGCTGCAGTGGATGCTCGACGGCAAGACGGTGAGCGGCAAGATGATGCGCGGGCCCGACGAGACACCCACTCGCGAGCAGGCGCTGCGGCTCTACACGGCGGGCAGCGCGTGGTTCAGCTTCGACGAGGGCAGGCGCGGCACGCTGGAGGTCGGCAAGCTCGCGGACTTCGCTGTGCTCGACCAGGACTTCTTCACCGTGCCGCTGGAGCGCATCGGCAAGACGGTGTCGCTGATGACGGTGGTAGGCGGGCGTGTGGTCTACGCCGCGCGGCCTTTCGAGGCGGCGGGCACTTCGGCGGCCACGGCGCCATAAGACAAGACGGGCCCCAACGCGTGCCGCACGCGCTCGCGCAGCACCGGCAGCACCTCGCTCTCGAACCACGGGTGGTGCTTGAACCAGCCCGTGTTGCGCGGCGACGGATGCGGCAGCGGAATGAAGCGCGGTGCGTAGTCGGCAAAGGCCTCGACCGTCTCGGTCACGTTGGCGCGCGCAGTCTTGCCCAGGAAGTGGCGCTGCGCGTACTGGCCGATGAGCAATGTCAGCTCGATGCGCGGCATCTGCGCGAGCAGCCTGTCTTGCCACAGCGGCGCGCATTCCTTGCGCGGCGGCAGGTCGCCGCTGTTGCCGCGGCCGGGGTAGCAGTAGCCCATCGGCATGAGCGCGATGCGTGCCGCGTCGTAGAAAGTGGCGCGGTCGACGCCGAGCCAGCGGCGCAGTTGCTCACCGCTCTTGTCGTCCCACGGCACGCCGGTCTTGTGAACGGTGAGGCTGGGCGCCTGCCCGACGATCAGCAGCCGAGCGCCGGCACTGGCCTGCACAACGGGACGCGGCCCCAACGGCAGGTGTTCGGCGCAGACGCGGCAGCTGCGGATCTCGGCGAGCAGCGCGTCCACGGGCCTCAGCCGGCGAACGGACGGAAGAAGGCGTTGAGTTCGCTTCCCGCCGCAGCATCCGCGAAACCGTCGAAGCGGCCCTCGTCCGCGAGCGTGCGCGCGGCGCGCATGAAGCCGCCCCAGGCCGCGCGCGCCATGCCGCCGCCCACGCTGACGCGGCGCACGCCCAGTTCGGCGATGTCCACCATGCGCAGTTCGCTGGCCCCGCCGACCAGCAGGTTGACCGGCTTGGGCGCCACGGCAGCGACCACCGCCGCGATCTGCTCGCGGGTCTTGATGCCGGGCGCGTAGAGGCAGTCGGCGCCCGCGTTCGCGTAGGCCTTGAGCCGCGCGACGGCGTCGTCGAGGTCGGGCCGGCCGACAAAGAAGTTCTCGGCGCGGCCCACCAGCAGCACGTCGGCGCCCGAGGCGTCGATGGCCTGGCGCGCGGCGCGCATGCGCTCGACCGCCCCGTCGATGGCAAAGAGCGGATCGGCCGCGTTGCCGGTCGAGTCCTCGATCGACAGGCCCGCCACGCCGGTCTCGATGGCCAGGCGCACGCTCTCGGCCACGCCTTGCGCGTCGACGGCAAACCCGTTCTCGAAGTCGGCGTTCACGGGCAAGTCGGTGGCATCCACCAGCTCACGCAGATGAGCAAGGATCGATTCGCGCGACATCGCACCGTCGGCATGGCCCTGCGACCACGCGAAACCGGAACTGGTGGTGGCCAGTGCCTTGAAGCCCAGGCCTTCGAGGTAGCGCGCGCTGCCCGTGTCCCAGGGGTTCGGAATGACGAAGCAGCCTCGTTCGTGAAGGGCGCGGAAGTCGGCGCGTTTCTGGGCGATGGTGCGGGTCATGGGAGCCTGGCTTTCTTTGGGTATGCGCGACGGCGAGCTCCGCATTCTGACGCGGCCCTGTCCGCACGTCACGACGTTGCACAGTCCGGCATTTCGGTGTCTGATCGCGCCCCATGTCCTACGTCATTGCACTTTTCATCCACCTGCTGTGCGCCGCCTTCTGGGTCGGCGGCATGGCCACCATGCACTTCGCGGTGCGCCCGTCGGCGGTCGCCACGCTGGAGCCGCCGCTGCGGCTGCGCATGATGGCCGCGACGCTGCGGCGCTTCTTCGTCGGCGTGGATGCGGCCGTCACGCTGCTGTTCGTGACCGGCGTGACGATGATCCTCGCGGCCGGCGGCTTCCGCGCCGTGCACTGGCGCATCGAGGCGATGATGAGCATCGCGATCGTGATGGCCGCGATCTATGTCTACATCCGCGCGTCGGTGTTCAGGGCGCTGCGGCGCGCGGTGGACGAAAGCGCATGGCCAGCGGCGGCCGCGCGGCTGAACACCGTGCGCCAGCTGGTGATGGTGAACCTGGCGCTGGGGGTCGTGGTGTTCGGGGTAGCGACCATGGGACGGGCGGGGTAGGCAGCGCCCGCCACGCTCCCCTGCCTCACGAAGCCTGGGCGAAACGGTAGTCCAGGTGCGTCACCAGCGCCGAGCCGTCGGCGCGCACGGGCACCAGCTTCATCTCGCCGGGTGCGAGGCCGTCGAGCAGTCGCTTTCCCGCGCCCAGCAGGTTCGGCGCGACGTGGATCGTGCATTCGTCGAGCAAGCCTGCCCTGATGGCCTGGCGGACGGTGTCGATGCCGCCGGAGATGCGCACGTCCTTGCCGCCGGCCGCGGCCTTGGCTTGCGCCAGCGCGTTCGCGAGGCCGTCGGTCACGAAATGGAAGGTGGTGCCGCCCTGGCGCACCCAGGGTTCGCGCGGCGAATGCGTGAGCACGTACACGGGCCCGCGGAACGGCGGGTTCTCGGGCCAGCCGACCTCGCCTTCGTCGAACATGCGCCGGCCCATGACGTAGGCACCGGTGCGTGCGAACACATGCTGGACCCGCGCGTCGTCGGGTGTGCCCTGCTCGCCACCTCCGCCGGGAATGCCGAGGATTTCGCGGAAGGTGGCGGTCTGGAAGATCCAGCCGTGCATGGCGCGGCCGCCGTCGCCCATCGGATTGCCGGGGCTGGCGTTCGGGCCGGCCATGTACCCGTCGAGCGAGATGCCCACGTCGAAGAAGACCTTGCTGCTCATACGTCGCTTTCCGGCGGCGAGGCCGGCCTGGGTTGCAGAGAAGGCGGAGTCTATGCGCGAGCCCGCCCGCTGCAAACAGGGGGCGGGCTCGCGCATATCGGCGAAAAGGCTCAGGCCAGATTCAGCTCGACATCGATGTTGCCGCGTGTGAGCTTGGAGTACGGGCAGGTCTGGTGCGCGGTGTCGACCACGGCGCGCGCGGTCTCGCGGTCCAGGCCCGGCAGGCTCACGTTCAGGCGCGCCTGCAGCACGTACTGGCCCTCCTGCAGCACCAGGTCGACCTCGGCATCCACCGCCAGGTCGGCCGGCAGCTTGACCTTCAGGCCGCCCGCGGCCTTGCCCATGGCACCGATGAAGCAGGCCGACCAGCCGGCCGCGAACAGCTGCTCGGGGTTGGTGCCCGTGCCGTTGCCGCCGGGGGGCGACAGCTGGATGTCGAGGTTGCCGTCGCTGCTGCGCGATGCGCCCTGGCGGCCGCCGGTGGTGTGGGTCTTGCCGGTGTAGAGAACTTGCTTGTCGGTCATGGTGCTTTTTTGGATGAGAGGGGATCGTGGTGGCTCAGAGGGCCAGGCGGTCGATGCCGTGGGCCGTGGCAACGGCCTGGGCGCGCACCGCGGCGCGGTCCAGCGTGCTGATGAAGCGCTCGTCGGGGCCGGCGCCTGCACCGTCTGCGTAGATGTTGCCGGCGCGGGCCGCGGCGATGGCGCCGGCGCGAGCCTGGGCACGGTCGCTCAGGCCGGCCATGACGGCGGGCACGCCTGCGGTGGCGCCGTCGGCGTACGGGTCGGCACCGTGGGCGGCGACCACACCCGCGGCTTGCACGGCGGTGCGGCTGGCGGACGACTGGAATTGCAGGACGCCCTGGTAGTCCTCTGCGCTGGCGCCGATGGCGAAAGCGGAAAGAGCGGCGGCGGCGATCAGGAGCTTGGTGGTTTTCACGGCAATGTCTTTCAAAGATGAAGGGTGAAGGAGTCGGTTGAACACCATCGCCTCCTCGGTGCATGTGTCGTCGGTGGCGATGTATGAATTACATCGGCGGGCTGTATCCACGATGTGTCGGGCCACCGGCAGATTTGCATGCGCGTGTGTACGCTGCGCCGGCCAGACACAGTGGCGTACAAACCGAAAGAGAAAACCGAAGAGCGGGCGCTCAGGAGCAGCCTGGCGGCCGGGCTGCAGCTAGGCGGCCGGGCCCTTGAGCTCGACGGTGTTGCCGTCGGGGTCGCTCAGGTAGATCGACGGGCCGTAGCCCTCGGCGCCGAAGTTGTTCTGCACATCGCCGTGAAGGGCCACGCCGTGGCGCGCCATCAGCGCGCGGATGTCCGCTTCGTCGAAGGGCTCGACGCGCAGGCAGAGGTGGTCGACGTTGCGGCCCTCGGCGCCGGGCAACGCACCGCCCTGGCGGCCCAGCGGGCCGTCGGGTGTGACGAGATCGATGAGGCTGGCGCCGGCACGCAGGTGCACCAGGCCCAGGTCGTCGCGGCGCTTCTCGACGTTGCATCCGAGCACGTCGACATAGAACGCGACGGCGCGTTCCATGTCCTTCACGCGCAGCACGATGTGGTCGATGCGCAGCACCGAGAACGGTGGCGGGCGCATCGGGTTCGTCATGCCGGCCTCTTCTTCAGACGACGCCGGCTGAGCGCAGGGCGTCGAAGCGGGCAGCGTCGATGCCCATTTCCGTCAGCACTTCCTGCGTGTGCTGCCCCAACGCCGGCGGCGCATGGCGCAGCACCGGCGGCGTGGCCGACAGGCGCAGCGGGCTTGCCACGCCGGAGATGCTGGCGATGCCGTCGCCCGCATTGCGCGGCAGCGTGACCGCGAGGCCGCGCGCCTGGACTTGCGCGTCGTCGAAGGCCTGCGCGATGTCATTGATCGGGCCGCAGGGCACGGCCTTGTCCTCGAGCAGCGCGACCCACGCGGCCGTGGTGCGGGTGCGCGTGAGTTCTTCCATCATGGGGATCAGCACCAGGCGGTGCTTCACGCGCAGCGTGTTGGTCGCGAAGCGTGCGTCGCTCGCCCATTCCGCGTGGCCGGCCGCTTCGCAGAAGCGCGCGAACTGCCCGTTGTTGCCGATGGCCAGCAACATCGAACCATCCTGCGTCGGAAAGTCTTGATAAGGCGCGAGGCTCGGGTGCGTGTTGCCCTGGCGCCCGGGCGCCTTGCCGGTGTTGAGGAAGGCGCTGGCCTGGTTCGCGAGGATGGCCATGCCCACGTCGAGCAGTGCCATGTCGATGTGCTGGCCTTCGCCGGTGCGGTCGCGCACCTGCAGCGCCGCGAGGATGGCCGTGCTGGCGTAGACGCCGGTGAACAGGTCGGTCAGCGCCACGCCCACGCGCAGCGGGCCGCCGCCGGGCACGTCGTCGGGACGGCCGGTGATGCTCATCATGCCGGTCATGGCCTGGATCATCAGGTCGTAGCCCGCGCGCTCGGCGTACGGGCCATCGTGGCCGAAGCCGGTCACGCTGCAGTAGATGAGGCGCGGGTTGGCCGCGCGCAGGCTCTCGTGGTCGAGGCCGTATTGCTTCAGGCCGCCGGTCTTGAAGTTCTCCACCACGATGTCGGCCTGCGCCGCCATCTGCTTGAGCAGCGCCTGCCCGTCGGGCGTGGCCATGTCGATGGTGACCGAGCGCTTGTTGCGGTTGCAGGACGTGAAGTAGCTGGCCTGGTCGGTATCGTTGCCGTCCGCGTCCTTGATGAAGGGCGGGCCCCAGGTGCGCGTGTCGTCGCCGACGCCGGGGCGTTCGATCTTGACGACGTCGGCGCCCAGGTCCGCGAGGATCTGCGTGCACCACGGGCCCGCGAGCACGCGGGACAGATCGAGGACCTTGATGCCGTCGAGTGCCGCAGCAGGTTTGTTCATCGTCATCTACGTCAGTGTTGTCTTGCAGTTCGAGGGATGCCGCGGAACCGGCTTTGCCGGGCCGCTGGCATCGCCCCCTGAAAGGGGGTTGGCGTCTACACGAAGTGAGTAAGACTGGGGGTTAGTTCGAAAACGCTGCGATGCCGGTGATGGCGCGGCCAAGGATGAGCGCGTGGATGTCGTGCGTGCCTTCGTAGGTGTTGACCACTTCCAGGTTCACCAGGTGGCGTGCCACGCCGAACTCGTCGCTGATGCCGTTGCCGCCCATCATGTCGCGCGCCATGCGGGCGATGTCGAGCGACTTGCCGCAGTTGTTGCGCTTCATGATCGAGGTGATTTCGACGGCAGCAATGCCTTCGTCCTTCATGCGGCCCAGGCGCAGGCTGCCTTGCAGGCCCAGCGTGATCTCGGTCTGCATGTCGGCCAGCTTCTTCTGGATGAGCTGGTTGGCGGCCAGCGGGCGGCCGAACTGCTTGCGGTCCAGCGTGTACTGGCGGGCGCGGTGCCAGCAGTCTTCGGCGGCACCGAGCGCGCCCCACGAGATGCCGTAGCGGGCGCTGTTCAGGCAGGTGAACGGGCCCTTGAGGCCCTGCACTTCGGGGAAGGCGTTTTCTTCAGGGCAGAACACGCCATCCATGACGATTTCGCCAGTGATGCTGGCGCGCAGGCCGACCTTGCCGTGGATCGCGGGGGCGCTCAGGCCCTTCATGCCCTTCTCGAGCACGAAGCCGCGGATCGGGCCCACGGTGCCGCTTTCGCTGACTTCCTTGGCCCACACCACGAACACGTCGGCGATGGGCGAGTTGCTGATCCACATCTTCGAGCCGCTGAGCGAATAGCCGCCCGGCACCTTCTTGGCGCGCGTGGCCATGCTGCCGGGGTCGGAGCCGTGGTCGGGTTCGGTCAGGCCGAAGCAGCCGATCCATTCGCCGGTGGCGAGCTTGGGCAGGTACTTCTGCTTCTGGCCTTCGGTGCCGAATTCGAAGATGGGCACCATCACCAGCGAGCTCTGCACGCTGGCCATCGAGCGGTAGCCGGAGTCGACGCGTTCGACTTCGCGGGCGATCAGGCCATAGGCCACGTAGTTGAGGCCGGGGCCGCCGTATTGCTCGGGGATCGTGGGGCCGAGCAGGCCGAGTGCGCCCATTTCGCGAAAGATGGCGGGGTCGGTCTCGCCGGTGCGGAAGCCCTCGATGACGCGGGGCGCGAGGCGCTCCTGGCAGTAGGCATTGGCCGCGTCGCGGATCATGCGTTCTTCGTCGGTCAGTTGCTGGTCGAGAAGAAGGGGGTCGTCCCAGTGGAATTGCGCTTTGGCGGCCATGTGGCTGTCTCCGGAAATTAGGGGAAAGGTGAAAAGAGGGGGAATGGGGCCGATGCTAGCCATGCGGGGGGCATGACGCAAACGATGATTCCGCACCCAGATATGCGTTCGTAGAATGTCTTGCAAGATGTTCGATCGGCCTCTCCATTGGTGAGGCCGAGGTTTCATACATACACCCGAGGCATACATGCGCCGCAAGATCCCACCCCTGCAAACCCTCGTGTGCTTCGACGCCGCCGCGCGCCACGAGAGCTACACCCGCGCTGCGCAGGAACTGGCGCTCACCCAAAGCGCCGTGTCGCGCCAGATCGGCACGCTCGAAGCCTTCCTCGGCGTGGCGCTGTTCCGCCGCACGCGGCACGGCGTGGCGCTCACGGCCAGCGGCGCGGCCTACGCGCGGCAGATCACCAAGCGGCTGGAAGCGATGGAGCGCGACACGCTCGACGCAATGGCCCACCAGGGCGAAGGCGGCTCGCTCTCGCTGGCGGCCGTGCCCACGTTTGCGACGCGCTGGCTGATGCCGCGCCTGAAGGGCTTTGCGGCACTGCAGCCCGACGTGGTGGTGCACATCGAGACGCGCACCCGCCCCTTCCTGTTCGCCGATGCGGAGTTCGACGCGGCGCTGTATGCCGGCACGCCCGCACAGGTCGAGAACTGGGCCGGCACGCACGCGCTGCTGCTGATGCATGAAGACGTGGTGCCGGTGTGCAGCCCTTCCCTGCTGCCGCGCGGCAAGGCCGTGGCGCCGGCAGCCATCGCGAAGATGCCGCTGCTGCAGCAGAGCACCCGGCCCGACGGCTGGCGCCAGTGGTTCGATGCGCAACAGATCGACGCGCCCAATGCGCGCGGCGGCCCGCGCTACGAGCTGTTCTCGATATTGGCCGCGGCCGCGTCGCACGGGCTCGGCGTGGCGCTGATGCCGACGATGCTGGTGGCCGACGAACTGGCGCGCGGCGAACTGGTGGTGGCCTGCGCGCGGCCGCTGTCGGGCGAGCGCAACTACTACCTCGTGACGCCGGAGCGCGCCGACCAACGGCCGCTGCTGAAGTTCTTCAGCGACTGGCTGCTGGCGCAGGCACGGCAGGAGCCCGGGCGCGAGACGGCTTGAAGGGGCCGGCGACCTTCTCGAGCCACGGATCGCAGACGGCCCGCAGTTCAGGGTCCATGTCGAACTTGGGATCGCGCGCATCGAACAGGACCGACTTTTTCGCCTGCGCCCGCACCAGTGCGAAAGCGCTCTTCCCGGAACGGCTGTTGTCGAACATCAGCGTCATGTTCGCGATCTGTGCCGCATGGCCGACCGCTGCCTGCGTGCGGGGAAAGCGCTCGACCAGCTTCCCGCGGTCCACGTCGTGGCCGCCCTGCTGCTTGCGGGTGCTCACGCGGAAGATGGACATGTCCACCGAGACCAGGCCGACGAAAAGCAGCACGACGAAATACCCCGCCTCCTGCATCGCGCGGATGTCGTCCGCCTTCGACGCATGGCCGCCGCCGGGCAGCGGCTTCCAGTGGGAGAACACCGTCTCGAACGCAAACGGCATGCGCTGGTCCATCACCAGGCTCTTGAAGGCGCGCACGCCTTCCTGCGACAGGACCTGCCATTTCTCGTCGTCGTCGCGCAGGCGCTGGGCCCAGGCGGGGATGTGCCCGGTGGCGGGGTCGGCATCCGGCAGGATGGACATCATCATCCGGTCGGCGTTGATCAGCGGCATCTGCAGCGATGCCGCCAGGCGCGAATACCAGAGCGTGGATTTTCCGGAGCCGTTGTGGCCCGCCAGGACGAAGGCCACCGGACGCGGGCCGCGCGTCTGCTCGAGGAGCTTCCCGAGCTTCGGTGGGCGGCGGCTCACGCCTTGCTCGCGCGGAACCTGCCGTCGACCAGGCGGCCAATGACCTTGGTGCCGTCGGCTGCTTCGCGAATGACCTGGGTCGGGTCCTGCGGGTAGGCGGAGTAGGCGAATATCCGGGCCGCGTTGGGTCCGCGGAAGACGACCGACCTGTCGATGCCGGGCTTGTCGAGTGCGCGGGCCGCCTTCTTCAACAGTTCCGTCGTGTTGTCCTCGGGGCGGACCACGGCGCGCGGAGCCTTGCCGACCTTGACCAGCGCCATGCCGCGCCCCAGGGTCGCAACCGATCGGCCCTGGACCATTTGCCCTGCCGAGCCTTCGCGTGCGATGGTTTTTGCTCTTGCCATGGCCGGATGATCGCTCAAAACGGAAGCCGCCTGCCACCTGCTGCGCCAAAGCCCGCACCGCCGCATACCCGCGTCCGGAAACGGCGAGCCTCGCAGGCCCGCAGGCGAGACACTGCGCGCATGACAGCCCCAGCCTCCCAGGTCGACGCCCTCGACTGGCCCCGCATCGAAGACGACCTTGCCACCCGCGGCTGCGCCACCACCGGCGCCGCGCTCTTCACTCCGAAGGAATGCGCCGCCCTCGTGGCCATGTACGACCAGCCCCGCCACTTCCGCAGCCGCGTCGTCATGCAGCGCCACGGCTTCGGCCAGGGCGAGTACCAGTACTTCGCCAACCCGCTGCCGCCAAAGCTCGCGGCATGGCGCGGCGCGCTGTACGAACGCCTCGCGCCGCTGGCCAATGCATGGGCCGCGGCAATGGGCCTTCCGGCCGACTACCCGCCGGACCACGCGGCCTACCTCGCGCGCTGCCACGCGGCGGGCCAGCTGCGCCCCACCCCGCTGCTGCTGCGCTACGACGAGGGCGACTACAACTGCCTGCACCAGGACCTGTACGGCGACCTGCAGTTCCCGTTGCAGCTCACCGTGCTGCTGAACCGGCCCGGCGAAGACTTCACCGGCGGCGAGTTCGTGCTGACCGAACAGCGCCCGCGCATGCAGTCGCGCGCCGAGGTGGTGTCACTCGCGCAGGGCGAGGCGGTGATCTTCGCGGTCAATCAGCGGCCGGTGGCGGGCACGCGCGGCAGCTACCGCGTGACGATGCGCCACGGCGTGAGCCGCGTGCGCTCGGGGCGGCGGCATACGCTGGGCATCATCTTTCACGACGCCCGCTGACGAGCCGCTGCCGCGGCCGGTCCCGGCAGGCCCGGGCCGCCGCGCCCGAAGGGCGAAGTCGAGCGAAAATCACGCCTGCCTCCGGCGCCCACCAGGATCCCCGACACCAATGATCGGGGCCGTGAGCCCGCCGGAAGCGGCCCGCGGCCTCGATGCAGCGGGCGCGCTCGAATGGTCGTCAGGGAGCTGTATGAACAAGAAGTCGTCCGGGAATCCGGAAGCGGCGGGAAAGCCGTCGATCGAAACTGCGGCCGCACCGGCCGCACCGCCCGGGCGTTCGCGCCGCTTCAGGGTGGACGTGGGCACCATCGTCAGTGCCGTGGCGCTGACACAGTCGCTGTTGCTGGTCTCGCTGGGCTACTGGGGGTCGCAGCGGCTGGTGTCGCGCATCGGCGTGTCCGCGCACAAGGCCAACCACCACCGCACCGAAGACAAGGTGCTGGCCTTCCTGCAGAAGGCCGAGTCGGTCGTCAACGCTGTGGGCACAGCCCCCAGCCTGCGCCCAGCGGGCGAACACGCCGAAAGAACAGCCGAGCTGCTCTGGACGCTGCTGCAGCAGTCGCCCGAGCTCGACAGCATCTACGTCAGCAACGAGAAGGGCCAGATGCTGATGGCACTGCGCTACCCTGTGCCGGCCATGCGCCATATCGAGCGCGGCGCGGGATTCACCACCGAGACGTGGCAGTACATGCTGCCCCTGGACGCCGAGGCCGACGTGCAGCAGCGCTTCGCCACGCAGCGCCTCGCGTCCTTCCGCAGCAGCTACGACCCGACGCAACGCGGCTGGTATGTGCAGGCCCACAAGGCACAGGGGCCGGTCTGGACGCAGCCGTACGTATTCGCCGCCGCGCAGGAGCTGGGCGTGACCTACGCGCTGCCGAGCCAGCGCAGCTACGCGGACAGCGCGGCGCAGGCCATGGTGGTGGCGGGCGATGTGTCGCTGGGGCGGCTGTCGGAATTCGTGCGCCAGTTCAGCAGCGACGGCTACGGCGACAGCGCCCTGCTGAGCGCCGACGCCCGGGTGCTCGCGCGCAGCGACATGCCGGGCGTGCTGCATCAGCTGGAGCCGCCGGCCGGCGTGCTCGGCGCCTTGTACGCGAACACGGTGATCGGCGGCACGGCGGACAGTGGCTCGAACAAGAAGTTCTCCTTTACCTACGAAGGTCGCCGCTACCTGGTGCAGGCCTCGCGCATTCCCAGCACCGGATGGCAGCTCGTGAGCTGGGTGCCCGAAGACATGCTGCTGGGCGAACTGAACCGCGCGGTGCTGTGGGGCCTGTTGCTGGCGCTGGCCTTCCTGGCCATCGCGCTGTTCATCTCGCTGAAGCTGTCGAAGCTGGTGACCTCGCCGGTGGAGAACCTCTCGCACATCGCGCGCAGCATCGGCCTGCTGGAACTCGACAACCTGCCGCGCGAACCGAGCCGCGTGCTCGAGATCCAGCACCTGGACCAGGCGCTGGACGACTCGGCGCGCAGCCTGAAGGCCTTCAGCAAGTTCGTGCCGGTGGACGTGATCAACCAGCTGATCGACGAGGGCCATGCGCTCGCGCCCTCCGGTTCGTCGCGCCGCGTGACCGTGATGTTCACCGACGTGGAGGGCTTCACCTCGATCTCGGAATCGCTGGACACCGACGTGCTGGTGGGCATGCTGACGGAGTACTTCAACCTGGCGGCGGGCGTGTTCGCGCGGCACGGCGGCGTGGTCGACAAGTTCATCGGCGACGGCATCATGGTGCTGTGGGGAGCGCCCTCCGACCTGAAGGACGCGGAATACCAGGCCTGCGTGGCCGCGCTGGAGCTGCACGTGGAGATGGACGAACTCAACCGCAAGTGGCACGAGCAGGGGCTGCCGAGGTTCCGCACCCGCATCGGCATCCACACCGGCATGGTGATCGCGGGGGTGCTCGGCTCGAACGACCGGCTGTCCTACACCGCGTTCGGCGACGCGATCAACGTGGCGAGCCGCATCGAAGGCATCAACAAGCAGCTCGGAACGCAGACGCTGATTTCCGAGGCCACCTTCGCGGGGCTCGGCGGCCGGCTTCATGCACGCCGCATCGAGGAATTGGTGGAGCTGCGCGGCCGGCAGACGCGCATGGTGCTCTATGAGCTCACGGCCTGAGCTTGCTCGTGGGCGCGAAGCTCACGCGCCCATCATGCGGAGGCACGCTGCGCGGCAAAGGCCACGAACCAGTCGAGGCTGCCGGGGTTGGCCATCGCCTCGCGGTTGACCACCTTCTCGATCGGCTGGCCCAGCAGCAGCTTCTTGATCGGCAGCTCCTGCTTCTTGCCCGAGAGCGTGCGCGGGATCTCGGCCACCTGGAAGATGTCGTTGGGCGCGAAGCGAGGCGACAGCGAAGTCTTGATGGCGTTGTTGATCTTCGCGCGCATGGCCTCGTCGAGCGCCACGCCGGGGCGCAGCACCACGAACAGCGGCATGTAGCTGTCGCGGCCCAAGTATTCGAGATCGACCACCATCGAGTCGAGCACCTCGGGCAGGCCCTCGACCGCGCTGTAGATCTCGCTCGTGCCCATGCGCAGGCCCTGGCGATTGATGGTGGCGTCGCTGCGGCCGTAGATGATGCAGCCGCCGTCGGTGCCGATCTTGATCCAGTCGCCGTGGCGCCATACGCCGGGATAGGTGTCGAAGTAGCTCGACAGGTAGCGCGCGTTGCCCTCGTCGCCCCAGAAGTAGAGCGGCATCGACGGAATCGGCTTGGTGCACACCAGCTCGCCGACCTCGCCGACGACGGGCTGGCCGTTCTCGTTCCAGGCCTCGACCGAATGGCCCAGCTCGCGGCACTGCATCTGGCCCGGCACTTCGGGCAGGTCGCGGTTGCCGCCGACAAAAGCGCCGCAGAAATCGGTGCCGCCGGAGATGTTGCACCACCACACCTCCTTCGAGCCCGCATCGAGGATCTGCTGCGAGCCCCAGCGCTGTACCTCCTCGGGCAGCGGCGAGCCGGTGCTGCCGAGCGCCCGCACGCGCGACAGGTCGCCGCATTCCTTCGCGACGAGGCCCGACTTCAAGCAGTTGGTGAAATAGGCCGCACCCGCGCCGAAGAAGGTGACGCGGTGCTTCGCGACGAAGCGCCACAGCACGCCCCAGTCGGGCTTCTCCTTGCTGCCCGCCGGGTTGCCGTCATAGATGCAGATGGTGGCGCCGAAGGCCATGCCCGAGAGCTGCGAGTTCCACATGACCCAGCCCGTGGAGCTGTACCAGTGGTAGCGCTCGCCGAAGTTGTTGGCGCCGTAGCTCGCGCCCACGTCGTTGTGCAGGCCGCAGGCATGCATGGTGAGGATGATGCCGCCCTGCCCGTGCACGATGGGCTTGGGCAGGCCTGTGGTGCCGCTCGAATAGACGATCCAGATCGGATGGTCGAAGGGCAGCCATTCGGGCTCGAAGGCGGCGACCTCGGCATCGTTGCGCGCGATGGCCTGTGTCCATTCGACGTCGTGCGGCACGGCGCTGGCGGCATACGGCGACTTCAAGAGCAACAGCTTCTGCACGCTCGGCAGCTGGCCGCGCAGCTCCTGCAGCACGGCGCTGCGGTCGAGCGGCTTGCCGCCATAGTGCACGCCGTCGACGGCGATCAGCACCTTGGGTTCGATCTGGCGAAAGCGGTCGGCCACGGCGGCCGTGCCCATGTCGGGCGCGCACACGCTCCAGATCGCGCCGATGCTGGAGCATGCGAGGAACGCGACCATGGTCTCGGGCACGTTGGGCATGTAGGCCGCAACGCGGTCGCCGCGCCGCACGCCGAGCGACTTGAGCATGAGCGCGACCGACGCGACCTGGCGCCGCATCTCCGGCCACGACATCTCGCGCACTTCGCCGCGCTCGTTGTCGCTCACGATGGCGGGCATGCCGGCCGCGTGCGCCGCGTCGACATGGCGCAGCACCTCGCGGGCGTAGTTGACCTGCGCGCCGGGGAACCAGCGCGCGCCGGGCATGCGCGGCTCGGCGAGCACGGCCGTGTGCGGAGTGGGCGACTCGATGCGGGCGTAATCCCAGATGCTCTGCCAGAAGGCGTCGAGCTCGGTGACGGACCAGCGCCACAGGGCGTCGTAGCTGTCGAAGCGAAGGCCGCGCGTCTCGCGCAGCCAGTCTTGATAGAGGCGGATCTGGGGGATGTTGGGGGCGGGCATGGCACGAGCGTAGCGCCGCGAACGAGCGTGCTCAATGGGGGTTGACCTCAGGGTTTGTACGCGTGTTCAATGTTTTTGTACAAGCGTTCAATACGCCCCGATGAGCACCCGCACACCCACCGCAAGGCGCAGCACCTCGCGTGCCGCGACGCCAGCCCCCGCCGCAGTCACCATCGAGACTGCGCGGCCCGACCGCAAGCAGGCGATCCTGCTGGCGGCCGAGAAACTTTTTGCGCAGCACGGCTACCACGTGGTGACGATCCGCCAGATCGCCGAAGAGGCCGGCGTGCCGCTGGCGCTGGTGGGCTACTACTACGGCCAGAAGCACGAGCTGTTTCACGCGATCTTCGAACACTGGAGCCATTCCATCGAGGCGCGGCTCGCGGGACTGGCAGCGGTGAACGTCGACCCCGACGACGCGCGCACGCTGCCGCGCATCATCGATGCCTTCACCGCGCCCGTGCTGGCGCTGCGCGCGAGCGCCGAGGGCGAGTACTACGCGCTGCTGGTGGCGCGCGAGCTCTACCACGCCACCGAGGAAGCCGACCGCGTGCTGCGCAGCTACTTCGACCCGCTGGCCGAGGCCTACATCGACGCGCTGCACCTCGCGCTGCCGCACGCCACGCGCAGCCAGGCGGCCTGGGGCTACCAGTTCGCGCTGGGCGCGCTGCTGCACCACCTGAACGACAGCCGCATCGAACGCCTCACGCGCGGCGAGAACAGGCGCGCCGACCCGGCCGTGGCGCCGATGCTCGTGAACTTCATCGTCGGCGGCCTGCGCGCCGCACTGCCGCGCCCGAAGACCGCCAGAACCCCACGCACGAGAACCACCCCCAGGAGACAAAAGACATGATGAAACGACGCACCCTGCTGTCGGCGCTTGCCGCGGCATCGGCCGCCGCACTGCCTTCGCGCGCCCAGTCCAACCCGAAGATCGTGTTCGGCTACACGGCCGTGACCGACTTCGCCTCGGTGTTCGTGGCGGCCGAAGAGGGCTACTTCAAGAAGCGCAACCTCGACGTCGAGCTCAAGTTCATTCCGCTGAATTCGACGATCCCGGCGGCGCTGCAGTCCGACTCGCTGCAGATTGGCGGACCCACGCCCTCGGTGTTCCTGCAGGCGGTGGATGGCGGCCTGGACCTCGTGCTGGTGGCCGGCGGCGGCCTCACCTCGAAGACGATCACCGGCTTCGGCCTGGTGGCGCGCGCGGGCTCGGGCATCAAGGGGCCGCAGGACTGCGTGGGCAAGAAGATCGGCGTGCCGGGCCTCGGCGCCTTCCTGCACGTGACCTTCCGCGCGTGGCTGAAGGACAGCGGCGTGGACTACCGCAAGGTGAACTTCGTCGAGGCCGCGTTCCCGCAGCACGCCGACCTGCTGCGCGGCGGCTCGGTCGATGCGGTGGTGTCGGCCGACCCGTTCATGAGCCGCATCACCGAGAGTGGCGCGGGCTACGTGGCCTCGTACTACTCGACCTTCCTGCCGGAGAACAACCAGACCATCGTGCATGCGGCCAAGCGCGAGTGGGTGGCGAAGAACCCGGCCGCTGCGCGCGCGTTCCGCGAGGCGCTGGTCGAATCGGCCGCCTTCATGCAGCAGCCGAGGAACGACGCCAAGGTGCGCGCGGCCATCGGCAAGTACATCAAGCTCCCGCCCGAGGTGCTGGCCAAGGTGCAGATCTCGCCGCCCGGCCCCGTGGTGACGGAAAAGCAGCTCGCCTACTGGACCGGGCTGATGAAGGAGCAGGAAATGCTCAAGACGAGCATCGACGTGGCGAAGCTGGTGGCGAAGTGATCGCAGCACCCGCCCCCGTCACCGCGCGCGCCGCACTGTCGGCGAGCGCCTTTCGTTCGCCGACCGTCCCCACGATGCAAGCCACCCCCTTCCTGTGCTTCGACGGCGTGACCATCCGCCTCGGCGGACGCGAGATCCTGTCGCCCACCTCGTTCGACGTGGCGCGCGGCGAGTTCGTCTGCATCGTCGGCCCGAGCGGCTGCGGCAAGACCACGTTGCTGCGCGCGGCCAGCGGGCTCGTCAGCGCGAGCGCGGGCGAGGTGCGGCGCAACGGCGCGAAGATGACCGAGCCCTCGCGCGAAGTGGCTTTCGTGTTCCAGGACTACGGCCGCGCGCTGCTGCCCTGGCGCACGGTGGAAGGCAACGTGAGCCTCGCACTGGAAGCGGCCGGCGTGCCGGCAGCGGAACGCGCGCCGCGCATTGCCGATGTGCTCGCCAAGGTCGGCCTCGCGAAGCATGCGCACAAGTTTCCGGTGCAGTTGTCGGGCGGCATGCAGCAGCGCGCACAGATCGCCCGCTGCCTCGCGCAGAAGCCCGACCTGATGATGATGGACGAGCCCTTCGGCGCGCTGGACGCGCTCACGCGCCAGAGCCTGCAGGACGAGCTGGCGCGGCTGGTGCGCGACGACGGGCTCACGGTGCTGTTCGTCACGCACGACCTCGAAGAAGCCATCTACCTCGGCGACCGCGTGATCGCGCTGCAGGCCAACCCCGGGCCGGGGCGGCCGAGCCTCGCGCGGATGATCGACGTGAAGATCCCGCGCCCGCGCGACCAGCTCACGACCAAGGAGCATCCGGAATACCTGCACCTGCGGCGCGAACTCTTCGCCTTCATCGAGCAGGGCCATGAATAGGCACACCCCCAGTCTTCGCGCACTTCGTGTCGCTTCGCCTACCCCCTCGTCGGGGGCAACACCTGCGGCCCGGCGAAGCCGGTTCCGCGGTGTTCCTGGCAAGGTCCGTCCCTTTGTACTGCCGCTGCTGCTCCTGGCTCTGTTCGAGTGGTACGCGCGGCGCGCGGCCGCGCTGGGCAGCGATGCGCTCGCACCGCCGAGCGCGGCGGCGAAGGCCTTCGTCGGCGCGGCCATGGACGGCTCGCTCTGGCAGGCCACAGGCTTCACGCTCGGCACGGCGGCACTCGGCCTGCTGCTGGGCGCCGTGCTCGGCATTGCGCTGGGGCTGGTGCTCGGGCTCTCGCGCCGCGCGGCGCAGCTCGGCTCTGTCTCCATCGAAGTACTTCGGCCCGTGCCATCCGTAGCGCTGATTCCGCTCGCGATGCTGGGCTTCGGATTCGGCGTGCGCATGGAGCTGGCCATCGTCGCATTCGCCACCTTCTGGCCGCTGCTGGTATTGGTGCAGTCGGCGGTGCAGCAGGTCGAGCCGCGGCTGCTCGAGGTGAGCCGCGTGCTGGGACTGTCGTCGCGCGAGCGGGCCTTCAAGATCGTGCTGCCGGCCATCGTGCCGCGCCTGTTCGTCGCGCTGCGGCTGGGCGTGGCGGTGGCGCTGGTGGTGGCCGTGACGGTGGAGATCGCGGCCAACCCCAACGGCATGGGCTACGCGATGATGATCGCTCAGCAGAGCTTCGACCCCGCGCTGATGCTCGCGTGGCTGGGCTGGATCGGCGTGGTCGGCTTCGCGGTCAACGCGGGCATGGTGCGGCTGCAGGCCTGGGTCGCACGCCGCATGGGGGTGCAGCCATGAACAACCACCGCAACGACCGGTTCGGCTTGGGGTGGCTGGGGTCGGTGGGCATGCTGCTCGCACTGGTCGCGCTGTGGTGGGTGGCGAGCAACGCGGGCTGGGTCAGCCGCGTGTTTTTGCCGACGCCGCAGGCCACGTTTGCGAGCCTGCTCGAAGGGCTCAATCTCTCTTCGGGCAATTCAGGCAACGGTGAACTGCTCGCCTTCACGCAGGCCACGGTCGGCCGCATGGTCGAAGGCTGGCTGCTCGCGTCGCTTTTCGGCGTGCTGCTGGGCGCGGCCATCGGTGTATCGCCCCAGGTGCGTGCGTGGGTGCAGCCGACGCTGGAATTCATCCGCCCGCTGCCCGCCTCGGCGCTGTTGCCGCTGGCCATCTCCATCTTCGGGCTGAACCCCGGCATGGTGCTCTTCGTGGTCGCATTCGGCGCGATGTGGCCGGTGCTGCTGGCCACGGTGCACGGCTTCGCGGCCGTGGAGCCACGCCTTTCGGAAGTGGCGCGCTGCCTGCAGATGTCGCGCGCGGCGTACACCTGGAAGATGGGCCTGCCCAACGCCATGCCCGACATCCTGGCCGGCATGCGGCTCGCGCTGACCATCGCGCTGGTCGTCGCGGTGGTGGGCGAAATGATCGCCTCGCAAAACGGCCTGGGCCAGGCCATCCTGCTGGCGGCGCGCGCCTTCCGCGCGAGCGACCTGTTCGCCGGCATCGTGCTGCTCGGACTCATCGGCTTCGTGAGCAACGCGCTGCTGGCCCTTGCCGAGCAACGGCTGCTGCGTTGGCAGCGCCCCTGACTCCCCGATTGCTTCTCTCCCCAAACACGAACACCCCACAAGGAGCCTCTTCATGCCACGCAAATTCGTCGATCTCTCGATCTTTCTCGAAAACGATGTGCTCTCCGATCCACCGGCCTTCGCGCCGAAGATCCAGTACTTCACGCATGAGCAGACCTACGAGCAGATCGAACCCTTCTTTCCCGGCTTGAAAAAGGAAGACCTGCCCGACGGCGAAGGCTGGGCCGTGGAACTGGTGCAGCTGTCGACGCACAACGGCACGCACCTCGATGCGCCCTATCACTTCCACTCGACCATGGACAAGGCGCTGGGTGAGAAGAAGCCCGCCATCGCCATCCATGACGTGCCGCTCGAATGGTGCTTCCAGCCGGGCGTGAAGCTCGACTTCCGGCACTTCGCCGATGGCTACGTGGTCACGGCCGACGACGTCGAGGCCGAACTCAAGCGCATCGGCCACACGCTGAGCCCGCTGGAGATCGTGGTGGTCAACACGCGCGCCGGTTCGCGCTACGGCCATCCGGACTACGTGTCGGCCGGCGCAGGCATGGGCTACGAGGCGACGATGTACCTGCTGGAACGCGGCGTGCGCCTCACGGGCACCGACGCATGGAGCTGGGACGCGCCCTTCGTGCACACCGCAAAGAAGTACGGCGAGACGCACGACGCCTCGCTGATCTGGGAAGGCCACAAGGCCGGGCGCGACATCGGCTATTGCCACATCGAGAAGCTGCACAACCTCGAGGCGCTGCCGCCCACGGGCTTCTTCATCAGCTGCTTCCCGCACAAGATCCGCGGCGCGTCGGCCGGGTGGACGCGCGCGGTGGCGATCTTCGACGATGCGCTGATGGCGTCGGTGTGAGGGCCGATTCATGAACGCGCTCAACCGCACGCACGACCTCCACGCGCGCAGCTGGGTCGAATCGGCCAATGCGGCAGGCGGCGACTTCCCGATCCAGAACCTGCCGCACGCTGTGTTCCGCCGCGCGGGCAGCGCCGAGCCGTTTCGCGGCGGCATCGCCATCGGCGGCGAGGTGCTCGACCTCGCCGCGCTGGTCGCGCGCCAGCAGCTCGACGGCCTGGCGCTCGACGCGGCGCGCGCCGCCGCATTGCCGGCATTGAACGACTTCTTCGCGCTCGGCCGCTCCGCGTGGAAGGCGTTGCGCCACGCACTGTTCGACCTGCTGAAGAACGACGCGCCCGTGGCCTCGGTGCAGGCCGTGCGCGAATGCCTGGTGCCGCAGGCCGAGGTCGAATACACCGTGCCCGCGCGCATCGGCGACTACACCGACTTCTACACATCGATCGACCATGCGCTGAACATCAGCCGCCTGATGAACCCCGACGGCGACGTGACGCCCAACTTCCGCTGGATTCCGACTGCGTACCACGGGCGGGTGTCGACCATCGGCGTGAGCGGCCAGCGCTTTCACCGGCCGATGGGGCAGGCGATGGCGCCGGGCGCGAAGGCGCCCACGTACCAGGCCTGCGCGCGGCTCGACTACGAGCTGGAACTCGGCGTGTGGATCGGCATCGGCAACCCGCAGGGCGAACCCATTCCGCTCGAACGCGCGGACGAACACATCTTCGGCATCTGCCTGCTCAACGACTGGTCGGCGCGCGACATCCAATTCTGGGAGATGGCGCCGCTCGGGCCGTTCCTGGCGAAGAACTTCGCGACCACGATCTCGCCATGGATCGTGACGATGGAAGCGCTCGCGCCCTACCGCCAGGCCTGGACGCGGGCGGCCCACGAGCCCCAGCCGCTCGCGTATCTGGAAAGTGCGGCGAACCGCGAGAGCGGCGCGCTCGACATCCGCCTGGAGGTCTGGCTCGAAAGCGAGAAGGCACGCAAGGACAAGGCCGGGCCGTCGCGCCTGTCGTCCACGAGCTTCAGGCACCAGTATTGGAGCGTCGCGCAGATGGTGGCGCACCACACGATGGGCGGCTGCAGCCTGAACCCGGGCGACCTGTTCGGCAGCGGCACGATCTCGGGGCCCGGCGCGGGCGAGGCCGGCGCAATCATCGAGCTGACGCGCGCAGCGCAAAGCCCGGTGACGCTGGCCAATGGCGAACAGCGTGGTTTTCTTGAAGACGGCGATGCGGTGCTGCTGCGCGGCTGGTGCGAGAAGCCGGGGCATGCGCGCATCGGTTTCGGGGAGAGCCGTGGAACGGTGCTGCCAGCCAGGAGTTGAGCAGAAGCGCCAAAGAAAAAGGCCACCCGATGAGGTGGCCTTTTCTTTAATCTGGAGCGGGAGAAGAGTCTCGAACTCTCGACCTCAACCTTGGCAAGGTTGCGCTCTACCAACTGAGCTACTCCCGCGTGGAGCCCTCGATTATAGGGTGAATTGAGACCGTTTTTACCGAGCCCGAGAAAAAAGTCCGTTCAAGCACCGAATACCAGCGACCGGTGCATCGACACGCCGGCCATCAACCCGATGTCGGGCAGGCCGTCCTGCACGCCGAACGACAGCAGCAGCTTGTGCGTCGAGATCTCTTCCCCGCCGTGCAGCGACACCGTGAAGCCTCCGGCGCCGTCCGCGCTCCCGGCCACCACGCTGCCCTTGATGAACTCGACGGATGGATAGGCGAGCAGCTTGTCGCGCGCGCCGGCAATCATCTCCAGCGGCGGCGTGCCGTCCTGCCCGAAGAAGCCGTGCGACGCGGCGGCGAAGCGGTTGCGCGGCGCGCCCGCGTCGACGACGCACACGTTCCTGCGCGCGCGAGCCAGTTGCATCGCAGCGGAAAGGCCGGCAAAACTGCCGCCCACGATCAGAGCGTCATGGCGCATGTTCGATGTCCTTCAATGTGAAGCCACCGCCTGTCATGCGGCGGTGGAAGTCCCTGGAAAGATCGGCCAGCGTGATGCTGTCGAAGCGCTTCAGCAGCAGCGCCTCGGCCTCCTGGAAGGCGCCGTCGAGCGCCGCGTTCACGGCCTGCTCGACGATGCAGCCCGGGCTCTCGGTGCGGTTGCCCATGGCCAGCAGCGCGGGCGCGCCGACGGCGTTGTGGATGTCTCCCAGCGTGACTGCCGCGAGCGAGCACGACAGCACCCAGCCTCCGCCATGGCCCTTGGCCGAACTGACGAAGCCCGACTGCCGCAGGCCGGCCATGACGCGGCGCACGACGACCGGGTTGGTGTGCATCGCGGCCGCGAGCGCCTCGGACGTGACGGGGCCGTTCATCTCGGCCATGTGCAGCAGCACATGGAGAACGCCCGAAAGCTTGCTGTCTCGTTTCATGCAACATTATTAGTTGCATAAGTTTTCCATGACATGCCGAAGGGTCTTCGGGAGTTCGGCATGCCGCATCGCTTGTCACGGCACAGGCACGAGAATCGACTCCGCCATGACGCCCACACCGACCACCCTTCTCGACGCTGCCCTGCGCGGCGTGCTGCTGGCCTTGCTGCTGGTGCTCGCGCTGGTCCTCGGGCGCGACCGCCCTCGCCTGCCGGTCGCGCGTGCGGGCGTGCTGCTCGCGCTCGGCCTGTGCGTGCAGGCCATCGGCTCCACGCCGCTGTTCGAAGCGCTCGTGCCGCGCGGGTGGCAGGCGCCCCTTGTCGCGGTCTCCGTCGGCAACGCCGTGCTGTTCTGGGTGTTCGTGCAAGCGCTGTTCGACGACAACTTCCGGCTGCGGCCGATGCACGTCGCCGCGTGGCTCGCGGTGGCGGCGCTGGCCGCGCTCAATTGCGCGGTCGTGGCAGGCAGCGCCTCGGTGCTCGCGCCGGTGACGCTGGGCCTGCAGCGCGCGGTGCCGCTGGTGTTCGCGGTGCTGGCCGCGATGGCGGCGGCTTCGCAGTGGCGGGCAGACCTGGTGGAGGGACGGCGCCGGCTGCGCGCGTTCATCGTGGTGGCGGGCGCCGGCTACAGCATCGGCATGTTGGCCGTGCGGCTGGCCTCGCCGCAGGGCCGGCTGTCGAGCCTGTCGGCGACGGCCGATGTGGCGATGCTGCTGCTGATCGTGGCCGTGGTGGCATGGCGGATGGTGCGACTGGCGGGGTCGGAGCTGTTTCCGGCCTCACGGGCGCCCGTTGCGATTCCTGCGCAAGAGACCGTCGCACCAGTCCCCGTCGCGCCTGCGGAACCCGAGCCCGAACAAGCCCCCGACCCCGCCGAGGACCGCCTCGCGGAGTCCTTGCGGCACGCCATGGCGGTGGAACATGCCTACCGCAGCGAAAACCTGAGCATCGCCGGCCTGGCCGCCCGGCTGTCGGTGCCGGAATACCGCCTGCGCCGCCTCATCAACCAGCGGCTGGGGCATCGCAACTTCAACGCCTTCGTCAACGGCCTCCGCCTGGCCGAGGCGATGGCGGCGCTGGCCGATTCTTCCAAGCGCGAGCTGCCGGTGCTGACCATCGCATTGACCGCGGGCTTCCAGTCCATCGGCCCGTTCAACCGCGCGTTCAAGGCCGCCACCGGCCTCACGCCCACCGAATTCCGCAGGCAGAAGCTGGCCGGATCCTGAAATCTCTTGCCGAAAGCCGCGCTTGCGGCTTTCGGCAAGACTCGACGGCGGCGTCCCGGCATCGTGCGGGCCTTCAAAGGCAAGGAACCACCCCATGCGACGTCTTTCTTTTTCCTCTCTCTTCTTCCTGCTCCTCGCGCTTTGCTGCGGCTGGGCGCGAGCCTCGATGGGCATGGCGGAACTTCCCGCCGCGCCCGGCGACGGCCCGGTCACGGTGTTCTATCCGTCCACCGACGCGCCCCAGCCGACCCGGCGTGCCCGCTTCACGCTCGACGTGGCCGCGCAGGGCAAGGCGGCACCCGGCAATGGCCGGCTGGTGATCGTCTCGCACGGCTCGGGCGGCGCGCCCTGGGTGCACGCGGACATCGCGCGCGGCCTCGTCGAGGCCGGTTTCGTCGTCGCCATGCCCGAGCACAAGGCCGACAACTACAAGGACGACAGCAACCCCGGTCCCGACAGCTGGACCATGCGCCCGGCCGAGGTGTCGCGCGCCATCGACGCGGTGG